>VSNJ01000084.1 GCA_009774235.1 Lachnospiraceae bacterium | reverse complement strand
GTCATAGCCCACTCATGTGCTCCCACCATATCTGGTGAACAAAGTGCAATACATTTTAAATATCCGTCCATTTCTAATTGCTCAATAAGGTGTATAATCCCAAACATAACTTCATCATCTTCGCAATCATCACAAAAAGCATTACAAATTTCATAAACATCATCAATAGTTATATTTCCTTGTAGCTTATGTAAAGCATCCTCAAATAATTTAAACTCTTCTTCTGAACTTAGTTTTCTATTTTTTATTAATTGCTTAATTTGGGTACTATTATCCATTTCCAATATCTCCTTTATATGCATCACTCTTCATGTATATACTATACTGTACTATGCTGGCAATATCTGCCTTTCCTCCCACAACTGGATATAACCCCAGCTAATCTTGATACACCACCAAAATTAACTGAGGTTATTCTCTTCATTTGAAAAATGTATAATTATTATAAAATTCCCTGTAAATTAACGGGTAATGGTATTATGTTTCCAATTATATCTGAAATGCATATATTTTCCCATTTAAAAATCTCTGAATTTATTAAAATTCCTTTTTTACTGTCTGCATTTCCTGGAATTTGTATTTCTATGCCAGCACATTCCCCAGCTGGTATATTATTTTCTTCAAGCAATACAGAAACTGTACCTGCAATTTGTTTCAAGCAGTGTATCATTTTCAATTCTCTCTGCAAATTCTTCTTTGGAAATTTCTTTTTTAAAACCAATATTTAATGAACAAGCAGGCAATATAATTATTTTTTAAAAAAGAAACCCATGAAATTGCAGGCTCTAAAGTATAACAATAATAAATTTAATAAAAGTACTCTTCAATTTTTTCACAATGTTGTAAAGTATTCATCCCCATGTATTTTTTACATTTTTGAAGTATATAATGTTCCTCATCTATTAATTGTTCTAGTATTGTAAAATCTAATACTTCTTGAACTTTAATATCTGGACAAACTGCCATTTGCTCCATAAAGCAGAAAATTTCTTGTATTACTTTATCTTTTTGATTATCTACAACATAAAGTATGTAAGGAACAATAACCATACCAAATGATACATGAATACCAACTGTATCATCAATAAAATTTTCTATTTCTTTCTCCTCACAAAAGCTAATACACTCAGGTACAGCTATTTTAAATTCAGTATATAATTTATTATAATCCATAATTTATTACCTGTCCAATGCGCTATTTAAATCATCTAATAATTTTGTAGCTAAAGCTCTGTCTGTGCTACTTAAATTTTGTGTCAAAATTTTATTTTGAATATAACTTGCCATGTCAATTCCTTTTTGGATATGAGAACCACCATTCCTTCCCAACATGATTCCTGTCTTCTGTTCAAATTTAATAACATCTGCAGTTCCACCATCTCCGATAAATGATTTTCCTCTATATAACTCTTTTATTGCATTTCGCAACTGAGGATTGTCTGCCTGGCTCAACAATTTATTTTGTATATTTGTACCAATCCAATCCTTATATTCACCTAATAATATTTTACCATTTGGTCCAACATAATAATTTGCAATCTTACTGCCACCCTCATAACCATTCCCATTATGTACATAGACTCTTACTTGCCCAACAAAATATGACACCCAGTCTTTTACAGCTATGTTATATACAGTAACTGGCTCTTCGTGTCTTTTTTTCACAATTTTTGTGATACATGCTGTGCCCTCCATTGTTTCCAGGGTATCACCTTCACGCAGGTTAATAGCAGCCACCCATCCCTGTTCCTGTACATACACTGGATGGTATGCTGTTGTTTTTATTTTCCTCCTTTCCATCCAGCCATATATGGTAAATTGTATGTGATGCCCTTATAAATACATCTTCAACTTCTTTAAAACCAGTCCTGCCAGTTTTTTCATCCCTGGAAAGTATTTCGTCACCTTTCTGTATTTCTTTAATAGCTGTATACCCATACTTTGTAAGGACAAGGGTATCCCCTGTAAAGCACCTGCCCTTTTTTATACATATATGTTTAAATAAATTCTTTATACGGTCAAACAGACTTTCAAAACCTTTTGACAGTTTGCTTAACCCCTTTGCACCAGTCTTAACCTTACCCCGCAGGCTGCTTAGTATTTTTTCTACACCCTTGTACTTTTTAAGTGCATTCATTACTTTAATGCCTGTTTTGCTTGTTTTAAAAGCATTATAAGACTTCCTTGCCAGTGATGCAAGGTCACCAATCCCAGGTATTGCTGCAATGCCACACATAACCGCATTGACTGCATCACCTTCGTGTATATACAGTGCTGTGTTGGCAATATCTGCCACTGCACCAACAACTGGTATAAACCCGGCTACATCTAGCACTGCATGTACAACTTCAGAGTTTTTTTCTATAAATGATGATATACCACTTAATAACCCCACAATCTACATCCTGTCATTTTTAATTTTTTATATTATCAATAAATCCCTTTAATTTTAAAAATTTTTAATCTTCAAGTTCTACAATACATTTGTCAAATATTTTAGTTATATGTTAAAAATATTTAATAATAATATAAAATTATTATATTACAAAATATAGCAAAGTTAAATATGTAACTAAAGATATAATAATATACTAAAATATACTTAGATTATTTACATATTAATATAAAAAATTTATTTATGTATTTTGTGAAAAATAATTTATAACCCCAGCTAATCTTGATACACAACCAAAATTAACTGGGGTTATTCTCTTCATTTGAAAAATGTATAATTATTATAAAATCCCCTGTAAATTAACGGGTAATGGTATTATGTTTCCAATTATATCTGAAACGCATATATTTTCCCACTTAAAAATATCTGAATTTATTAAAATTCCTTTTTTGCTGTCTGTATTTCCTGGAATTTGTATTTCTATGCCAGCACATTCTCCAGCTGGTATATTATTTTCTTCAAGCAATACAGAAACTGTACCTGCAATTTGTTCCAGTACTTCTTGTGCGCTGTTTTCTGCATTGACAGATATCTCTTTTGATGTAACCTGTTTTTTGCTGCTGTCTTCAATTACTATCTGTGCATTTTCCCTGCCAAGGTTAATTTTTATATCTGCAAGCCCTGCTTTTTCACGTATTGTAGTAACCAGCGCATCACATTTTCCTTCTATAATATAAGAACCGCTTCCTGCTGCCAGGAACACTGTGTCACCTTTCTGGAACTGCACAGTTTCACCATCACATGAAATACTGCCCTCCCCATCAAGGAACATTATACATACAAAAGACTTATTGCTTACTTCACCTTCTGCTTTGCTTAAAATACCACCATCAAGGTTTAATTTATCTACAGTAAAGTAATCACAGTCTGCAATATGGGGATAACAACCAGAAGGGTTAGAAGAAGGGGTACGCTTAGCAACATCAAGCGCTTTGTCAACATGAAGTTCTCTTTTTTTGCCATCTTTGCCTACCCTGCCATAATCATATACACGGTAAGTTACATTTGAATTCTGCTGTATTTCAGCAATAAGTATATTTTTGCCAATGGCATGCATAGTCCCTGATTCAATAAAGAATACATCACCCTTATGGACAGGGACTGCTTTTAATACTTCAAGCAGTGTATCATTTTCAATTCTCTCTGCAAATTCTTCTTTGGAAATCTCTTTTTTAAAACCAAAATATAAATAAGCATCTTCTGCAGCATCCATTACATACCACATTTCAGTTTTACCATACTGCCCTTCGTTCTTTAATGCATAATTATTATCAGGATGTACTTGTATTGAAAGATTATCTTTTGCGTCAATAAATTTAACCAGTATTGGAAAATCCCTGAATCTCCTGCAGTTCTCCCCTAAAACTTCTTTTCCTTCTAAATCTATAAATTCTTTTAGTGTCTTTCCTGCATATTTTCCATTTGCAATAACAGATGGTCCGTCAGGATGACATGACAGTTCCCAGCTTTCAGCCAGTATCTCCCCATCATACTTTTTATTATATTCATCTGCAAGACGGTGTCCGCCCCAGAGATAATCCTTAAAACTTGGCATTAATTTTAATAAAGCCATATTTACCATGCCTTTCCGCAGCTTGTTTTATATAAAAGCTGCAATCAGTTATTCTGCCAGCACTTACACCTTTCCATAAGTTTTGTATTAACAAGTGCTGTAATGCTAAAACCCATAACAAAATATACAGGTGCCATAAGTGCTGTATAATAGTCACCAAGAAACAGGAATACCACAGGCAGCAGGTTAAGCAGTATCATTAATAAAGTATATGGAAGGTTCCTTACCGCAAGGAACATACTTCTGTTTACTGCTTCTTTTATATTAAAGCTTTTAAATACTGCTGCTGGGAAAAGCCAGCATACAAGCATAAGCCATAAAAACATAAGGCATCCTGTTACCATCCCTGTTATATGCCAGAACATGCTGCTCTCTGCCCTTGTAACAAACATAATATCAAATACAAGGACTGCACCTGGGATAAAACAAAGCAGCCACACAGGGATACTCTTTTTAAGTGATGACATAAAAGCTGCTTTAAAACTTTTGAATGCTGAAATATAAGTATCCTCTTCCATCTCACGTAAAGCCTGGTACATTGCAGAAACTGAGGCACCCATAGTTATAATAGGTACTGAACATATAAGAAACAGTATATTTAAAATTACTATATCCCCAAGTCTGTCCATAAATCCAAAAAAAGGATTGTCTATACTTAATTTTTTCATAATAATCCCCCATGCCGGTTTTGGTGGCTCAAATAGTGCTGAAAAATGCTGGTTTTGCATTTTTCTTGTGTGAAATTTAATATATCTTAGGTAGCTTTTTTTGCTGCCTTAGATATATTTTTCACACTAATCCCTCTCTTTCTGCAATACACCATTAACCTTGAAGCACAAATCTTGCAAATTCCCTGCACTGTTTTAAATGTTTGCTGTTTTTTAAAAATACAAGTATTACCGGGTCTGTGCTTTCAAATATAAAATTCCCTGCTATCCCTGTCTTCTCTACATAAATCCCTATAGACTGCCCATTATATTTATAAATGGCATCTTCTTTGCTTTCAAGTCCCATATCCTGGCATAGTTCTTCTATTCCAGTAAATTCCCCGTCCTTTTCTATACAATATTTAAAAAAGCTTTCTGGCATTATAACAGCATCAAGGGCACCTGCCTGCCAGCCTAAGAAAAACTTTTCAAACGAACTTTCTTTTACACCATCAAGTTCTACATCCCCATAGGAAAGAAGATAATCAGAGTCAGTAAAAACTTCTTTGCTGTTTACCCCTATGCTTTCTGCAAACTGTACTGAAAGTTTTTCATCTCTTTCATAATCAATCTGCTGGTTCACTATTGCAAGTGAAAAAAGCTTCTCCCTGCTGCCCCATACAATATGGTAAATTACAATACCTGCAATAACAAGCAGCACAAAGGCAATAAGTATATGGTACCAGTAATACGCCATTATATATTCCGTTTTCTGCGCCCTGTCCATAGCTTTTGTCTTAACCCTGATATCTTCAATCCACTTTTTAAACATACACTTTCCGCTCCTGTCTTTTATACAAGATTAACGGGATATTCCAGTCATTTAACACCAGCCAGATAATATTCACAATCTGTCCTGCTACTTATTTAATAAGGTTAAATTCCTGTCTATCAGTTCACAGCGCTGTTTCACACAGTCTGGTGAACGTCTTGCATCCCCAGGTGTATTAAACAAGTAATCTTCAAGTTTGTCAATAGTTGTTGTTGCAACATGCATCCTTGTATCACTTGAGGCATAATAAATATATACATCACCATTATCCCTGGCTATCGCCCCATTAGTAAATACAACATTTGACACATCCCCAACCCTCTCTCCGCCAAGAGGTACAAGAAATACACCTGAAGGCTCTGCTATAACTTTTGAAGGGTCATTTAAGTCTGTTCCAAATACATAAAGTACATATCTTAAACCAGCTGCTGTATTACGTACACCATGTGCAATATTTATCCAGCATTTATTGCCTTTTATTGGAACTGCGCCTGCGCCATTTTTGGCTTCTGTAATAGTATGGTATACCCTGTGGCTTATAATAGTTTCTTCATCAATTACAGCATGGCATATATCATCACACAAGCCAAAACCTATCCCACCGCCGCTTCCTGTTTCAATAAACCCATCCATCGGACGTGTATAGAAAGCATATTTGCCATTGACAAACTCTGGATGGAGAAGTACATTCCTCTGCTGTGGGGATTTAAGGGTTTTTAAATTATCAAGCCTCTCCCATGTCTTAAGGTCTTTTGTCCTTACTATGCCAGCCTGTGCAACTGCTGCTGAAAGGTCTGCATCTTCTTTATCCTTGCTTTCTGAACAGAAGACACCATAAATATAACCATCCTCATGCTTTGTAAGGCGCATGTCATATACATTAGTTTCATCAGGGCATGTATCTGGAAGGACTACTGGGTAATCCCAGAACTTAAAACCGTCTATGCCATTATCACTCTCTGCAACTGCAAAGAAAGATTTACGGTCACTGCCCTCTACCCTGGCAACAAGATAATACTTGCCGTCCAGCCATATTGCACCTGAATTCATTACTGCGTTGATACCAAGTCTTTCCATAAAATAAGGGTTAGTATCTGCATCAAGGTCATACTTCCAGTGTACTGGCGCATGTTCCCTTGTAAGTACAGGATATTCATATCTGTCAATTATTCCATTATAAAACCTGCTTTTCTGGTTTTTTCTTGAAACCAGCTTGTCATATTTCTCTTTTTCTATATAATACCTGTTATGAATCACTGTTTCATCCTCCTTACTGTTTCTATGCACATGCGCCCATTGTGGTATGGACATTTCCATGGCTCAACTATAGGTTTCTGGCATGGCTCACCATCAGCATTAACAGACCAGAACCATTCTGAACCTTCTCTTTTATCAATAATAAATTCTTTAATATATTCCCACAAAGCTTCTGCTGCTTTGAAATATTTACTGCTTTCATCTGTACCAGGAATCTTCATTCCTTCATTAATAAATCCTACGATACTCTCTGCCTGTACCCACCATATTCTTGTGGTATCATTAACACCATTCTCTGCTTCATTTAAAACAGAACCATTTACAAAAGCACGGTTATAAATATTTACAGCAAGTGCATGTGTTACAGGCGCAAACATTTCTATGTATCCACTATCTCCCAGGACTTCAAGCCCTCTGTCTAAAAGCCAGGCTGTTTCAATATCATGGCCATATGAATACAAATCTATAAGTGGTGTATATTTCTGGTCAAAAAAGACTTCCTGCCTTCCAAGTTTCTCATTATATACATTATTTTTAAAAATATCAAGCATAAAACGCAGGCGTGCAGCTGCCTTTTCATTATGTGATACCCTGTAATACTCTGTGTATGCCTCAAATACATGTAAAAGGGTATTCATTGTCTTATCTGCCATTACCCCGTTTTCTGAAAGCTTATCATTGCCAGCAGGTTCAAATGTCCTGCTGAATGCTTCAAGATAACCATATTCATCAGTACATTTTTCTTCTATAAGATTAAATAATTCTTCTGCAATTTTTAAAGCTTCCTCATCTTTTATTGCATCATAATATGATGAAAGTGCATAAATTGCAAATGCCTGGTTATAAGTATGTTTTGTATCATCACTTATCTTTCCATTATAAGTTACAGACCAGTATACACCGCCATTTTCTTTATCTATACAGCAGTCCTTAAGGAATTTATATGCATGTTCTGCAGCATCCTTAAGATGGTCTTCTCCAAGAAGCATATATGCATTTGAAAAGAACCATAAAATCCTGCTGTTTAAAATACACCCCTTTTCATAATGTGTATCAATGGCAAGGTCATACCCCATATATCCATAATACCCGCCATTTTCTTTATCTTTAAGCCCTTCCCAGAATGGTATAAGCTTTTCTTTTAGATGTGTTTCAATTTCATTTACAAATGCATACATAGGCAATTACCTTATTCCAATCTCTGTATCTGGTTCCCTGGTTACACTATTAGCCTTAATATAATCCACAACACCATCTACAGTAGTAAATGCAAGCCCTACATATGTGTCAGCAGCACCATAATAAATTGCAATCCTGCCGCTTTCTGAATCATGTATTGTTGCACATGGGAAAGTTACATTCTGGACAAAACCACGTTCCTCATACCATTCCTGTGGTGTAAGCAGGAAGTTTTCACAGCGGTATTTTACAATGGAAGGGTTATCTATATCCAGTATTGCACCACCAATACTGTAAACATAACCATTGCATGTACCTGTAACACCATGGTAGAAAAGAAGCCATCCTTCTGTTGTTTCAATAGGTGCTGCGCCACCGCCAATCTTGACTGCTTCCCACCATTCACTGCTCTTGCCCATTACATGACGGTGCCTGCCCCAGTACACCATATCAGGGCTTTCAGAAATAAAGATATCTCCAAATGGTGTATGCCCGCTGTCACTTGGACGTGAAAGCATCATAAACTTGCCATTAATTTTCCTTGGGAAAAGCACTGCATTCCTGTTAAATGGAAGGAATGGGTTCTCAACCCTTACAAACTTTTTGAAATCTGTTGTTTTTGCTATACCTATTGATGCACCATAGAAATCCTGGCACCACATTATATAATATATATCTTCAATCTTTACAAGGCGTGGGTCATATGCATATACAGGCATAAATGGCTTATTGTCTTCATCTACAAATTGTATTTTCTCTTCATCAAACTCCCAGTGGATAGCATCTTTACTTCTGCCAAGATAAATAAATGGTATGCCATTAGTCTGTTCTGCACGGAAAACACCAATAAAACCATCTTCATAAGGCATAACTGCACTGTTGAATATACGTGCAACCTCTTTAACAGGGTTTCTGCCTATAATTGGGTTGTCATTGTAACGCCATACTGGTGCACCATTCATTTCTGATGGCGGCTCCTGCCATGGCACATTTGGCACTGCTGGCCCTATAATCTTAACATCACTCATTATTTTCACCTCTGGCACAATACAAAATGCATTGTGCCAGCCTTTCTTTTTTCTTTATAAAATTTAGTTTTACCTTGGAATTATCCCT
Organism: Lachnospiraceae bacterium; assembly: GCA_009774235.1. GTDB lineage: Bacteria > Bacillota > Clostridia > Lachnospirales > Lachnospiraceae > Butyribacter. The sequence continues at coordinate 8,005 of VSNJ01000084.1, read as the reverse complement.
TAACAGCACCAGCAGCCATACCACTGTATACCTGTTTCTGGAATACAAGGAAGAATATCAGTATTGGGATAATCGTTATAAGCACACCTGCGCAGATATAATTATACTGGTTTCCATAAGGACCCGTAAATGTATACAGTGCTGTGGAAATAGTTTTTAACTCTGGTTTTGTAAGATAAAGGCTTGATGCGTAATACTCGTTGTAAACGCTTACCCCTTTTAACACAAGCGATGTAACAATCGCTGGCTTTAACAATGGGAACAGGATTTTAAAGAATACGCCAAAATAAGTACACCCATCCATAATGGCTGATTCATCCAGTGATACCGAAAGGTTCTCAAAGAACTGGAGGAATATATAAATTGATATAATATCAGTTCCCATAAGCACTATCATATATCCATAAAGATGGTTTATAAGATTAAGTGAATACATAATCTGGTAAATTGTTACCTGCATTGCAATACCTGGCAGAAGTGATGCAAAGAGGAAAAGGCTTTCTACTGCCCCTCTGCCTGGGAATTTAAAACGGTTCAGTACATATGCAAGCATTGAACCTGTAAGCACTGAGACAATTAATACAACTACAAGCACAATGCCAGTATTTAAAAATCCCCTTAACATATTGGCTTTCTCAATAGCAATGCTAAAGTTTTCAAAATTAGCAAAGCTTTTTGGAAGGTCTAAAACTGAAGATGCTGCATACTCATCATTTGTCTTAAAGGCTGTCAGCACACAGACAACTACAGGGATAATTGCAATAAGTGATGCAAGTATAAGTGATAAATACTTTAATATACTAAATATTATTGAACCTGCTTTCATTTTAGCTGTCATAATCATGCCCCTCCTTTCTTCTTTGCTTCACGCTTTTTACGTCTTACTGCTGCCTTTGATTCATCTTCTGTACCATCATTAAATGCATACTTGAAGAACAGTTTTTGTGCAACTGTACATATTATTATAATTACAAGAAGAACTATCGCCATCGCACAGGCAAGACCAACCCTCTGGTTTTCATGTGCCAGCCTGTTCATAATTACAAAGTATGTTCCTGTTCCCATCTGTCCATTTGTAATAACATATGGAGGTTCAAATGCACTTAATGAACCACTTATGGAAAGAACAAGGTTAAGAACTATAATTGATTTAATGCTTGGCATTATAATATAACGGAACTGGTGCCACTTATTAGCACCGTCAAGTGAAGCCGCTTCGTATAAATCAGTATCAACGGACATCATTGCACCAAGGAAAAGCACCATATTCTGGCCTGTATACCTCCATACAGAGGTTGCCACAAGTGAAAAGTTATTAATCTTCTGGTTCTGCAGCCACAATGGAATATTATCTATATCCATGCCTAATGCCTGCAGTATTGTATCAAGGACAAACCCCCTTGCATAGAAGAATTTAAAAATAAAACCAACTGCAATACCACAAACCAGGTAAGGGAAAAACATTGCTGCTTTAAAAACAGATTCCCCTTTTACCTTAAATACCATCATTGTTGCAAAGAACAATGCAAGTGCAAGCTGTAAAACTGCACCGCCCATATAATAAACACTTACAAACAGTGAACCAAATATATCTGAACGTTTAAATACATCAATATAATTCTTTAAACCGACATAAGTCTTTGCCCCGATGTATTTCATATCATAAAAACTAAACTGCACCATTTTAGCAAATGGTACATATGTAAATACAAGCAGCAGAAGCAGTGGTACAAACATAAATGTAACTATAACAAGATATCTCTGTACTTTCCTGCTCCTGAACTTTTCAGCAAAAGTCATTTGTCTGGCATTAGTCCTGGAACCGTCCATAGCCTCCTCCTTTCAAAAATAAAACTCCCTGTGCTGTAACCTGGATTTTTGTATCTTATATTACAGCGCTGTCCACATAACTTTTAATTTTCCAGTGGCACTATATATGCCACTGGAATAAACTTTTAATTATCTAATCTGGGACAATTCCCATGTATACTTATTCTGTAACCTCTACACTGTATGATTCCTGTGCACTTGTCCACTTCTTGTTCCAGTCATCCATAAGGTCTTCAAGAGATGAACTGTTATAAAGTGCTGCTTCAAGAACCTGGCCTACTGGATAGTCGCCACTAAGCACTTCTGCTGTATTACGGATATCATCATATAAGCTTTCTTCACCTTCTAATGGTGCATTATCTGAAAGAAGCTCAACACCTTCAAATTCTGAAAGTGAAGCAGGAAGGTCTTTGCCCTTAAGTGCTGGTATAGTACCTTCATCTTCAAATATTGATGATTCTTCTATAAGCCATTTAACATATATCATAGATGCAATCTGGTTATCAGCACTTGAATTTTTATTAATTGCATATGCATACTGTCCGCCTGAAGATGCTGACCTCTTTCCGCCTACAGTAATAGGGAATGGCATATATCCAACATCATCTGGATGGTCACCAGCACCTTTGAACTGTTCTACACACCATGAACCAAGTACCATTGTTGCAATTTCACCATCATTAATCTTCTTCTTAGATGATTCCCAGTCACTTGATGCAGGGTCTTCTTCAACAAGTTTCTGTTTAACTGCTTCATATAATGTATAGAATACTGCATATGGGCCGCTGTTCTCCTCATTCTTTGTAAATGGGTTCTTCTGGTGGAGAAGTTTATTATTTTTGTAATCAGGGTCTCCATTTGAAGCAATTCCTACATAATCATTCCATGCACCCATTGTCCAGCCTGCTGCAAAGTTTGTATAAAGAGGTATTGCATCTGTCTTTTCATCTATAAGCTGAAGGTCTTTAATAAACTCATCAGGTGTTGTTGGAAGTTCTGTAATACCAGCATCTTTCCATATCTTCTTATTATAAGCAACACCTCCTGCAGTACCACCATTTGGAATTCCATAAACTTTGCCATCATAAGTTTTCTCTGTAACAAAGTTATAAGTATTATTTAATACTGAATGGTCACCTAATGGAACAAAATAGTTGCCAAATTCGCTTTTTTCAACAGTATCAGGAATAAAGCAGATATCACCCCAGTCACCGTTGGTAAGACGGAGTGTTACAGACTCAGCATAATCTGTTATACCTTCATATGTAACCTTGATATCTGGATAAATCTTCATAAACTGTTCAGCGTAATCTTTGTAAGTTGTGTCTACAATATCAGTCCTGTTTGTAAGGATAGTTATATCAGCTTTAATATCCTTATAGTCCTCCCCTACCTTAATCTGGTCAATTGAAGGTACTTCTGTGTTTTTGCTTGCACTTCCTGCATCCTTGTTATCATCAGAGCCACAGCCAGTCATAGTAAATACCATTGATGCTGCAAGTCCAAGACTAAGTAATTTTTTGTTTTTCATAACTTTGCCTCCTTTTTAATACTTTCTTAAATATTTTTTAATGCTTTTTTAAGCTAATTTAATTCTACAACATCAAGCTTAATTTTTCAATAATTATTTTTTCAATTACGCATTTTCGTATATTATTATTATATTTCCCTTACTATTTTATGCACTTTTGCCAAAACTTAAGTTCTATTATTTGTTCTTATTTACTTTTTCTCCAATTATATTCAATTAAACTAAGTTTAACATCTATTTTTATTTTAGCTAATTTTAATCAATTAATATTTATTTCATTAAGTAACTCCAGCCAGAAGTTAAAAAAGACAACGCATAAGCGCTGCCCTTTAGTCCTGTAATATTTTAATTAAAACAATAAGTGGCCAGCTTTAAAAGCCAGCCACCTGTTATACTAATGTTTTATATAAACTGTATCCCTTTTCCTTTCCTTTTTACACTTCCACGTTCTATAAGCCTTCCAGGAAGTACAAACATACCTGTTGTATAATTAGCATTATCCAGTTTATGCAGCATTATATGGATTGTCCTTTTAGCCATCTCCTTCATATTTATTTCATATGTAGTAAGGCCTGCATCTTCCAATGTCTCCAATACATAGCTGTCTATTCTGTTTACATAATTATCAAACCCTGCCACTGATATATCTGATGGCACTTTATAACCCGCTTCACCAAGTTTACGCACAAGTAAATATGCTGAAATATCACAATTACAGAAAAATGCTGTCGGCATCTCTTCTGGCAATATAAATTTTTCCTTTATATCTACACGTCCATATTCACGGTCACGGTCATCAATAATCCAGTCTTCCCTTACTTTCATCCCATGTTCCATAAGGGAACGCACATATCCAAGAAAACGTTCATCAATACTTGTAGTTGCAAGCCTTGTACCTACAAACCCAATTTTGCTGTGTCCCATATCAAACAGGTAATTAGTCATACGGTATCCGCCCATCATATTATTGGATACAACAGAATCACATGAATCTGTAGTACCAGGTGTATCAAGATATAAGAACGGTATCTGTATATTTTCTGCAAGAAGCTTTGAATAAGCGGACTTAAAAGCACCTACAATTATTACACCGTCAACTTTCTTCTCTAAAAGAATTTTAGGAAATTCCCCACGTATCTCAGCATCATGGTTTACTACTTCAAGAATCATTAAACAGTCTCTTGCTATAGCACGCTGTGACAGTTCCTGGTAAAGTTTCCAGTAAAAACTCTCTCCTTCCTGTAAATACCTTTCTGCAACTACTACACCAATATTATAACTTCTCCTCCTGTCTTCCTCTTTTGCTTTCTTCAGATATCCAAGTTCGTCAGCAACCTGGATAATTTTCTGCCGCATCTCTTCACTAACGCCTTTTTGCCCTGAAAGCGCCTTGGAAACTGTTACCGCACTAACGTCCAGGCGCTCCCCTATATCTGACAGCCTTACTGCTTTAGCCATTATTGCACCTCTTTCCTCATTCCAACCGCAGACTGCCACGGTAAAAGAATATATTCCATAAATTTATTTTATTTCCGGCATTAGTATTTGTCAAGTAACACTGGTTTTTATTGATATTATTATATTTATACAGAACCCCGTTTCCAATGTCCAGATAAATATTTGGAACTGCCATAGCCATATAATATGCACACTTTGGAATTTCAAGACACTCTTTAATGGAAAAATGCAATATTTTCATCCATCTGCAATGCAAGCTGCTGTAACTGTGATGCAAGCTGTGAAACTTTTGCAAATTCATCTGCAAGCTGTGAAGCCATAGCAGAAGTCTCCTCTATTGCTGATGCATTATTTTCTGCCTGTTCTGAAAACTCTTCTATTGTATTTGTCATATCCTGTTTTACATTGTCTATCTTAGCAGTCATTTCAGATATAGAATTAATCTTCTCTGTAGAAGCAAGTATATTTTCCTCAAGTTCCCCAAAAATCCCCTGTGTATCTGATACATCACTGCTCTGTTCTTCCATATTCTTTTTAACCTGCTCCATTACTGATACCGAATACTCTGTATTAGAAACAAGCATAAGTACAATTTCTTCAATTTTCTTTGCACTATTATTTGTCTGTTCAGCAAGTTTCTGTATCTCCAGTGCAACAACTGAAAAACCTTTTCCTGCTTCACCTGCCCTTGCTGCCTCTATACTTGCATTAAGTGCAAGCAGGCTTGTCTGTTCAGCTATTGATGTAATAAAACTGGCAACTGATTTAATATTCTGGGCAGAAGAGTTTGTAATATCTGTCTGTTTATAAATTAAATCCATTGTTTCTTTTGATTTCTGGTTGCTTTCATCAAGATTTTTTAATATATCTGCTGTTTTATTTCCTAACATATGCATTTCTGTGGACAATGCCTGTATTTCTTTTATTTCCTTTATGGAATTATTAAGTATTTCACCCATATAACCCATATTCTTGGAAACTTCCTGTGATTCCTCTGCCTGTTTTATTGTTGAGTCACTGGCTGTTTCTACAGATATGCTTATATCCTGTGCTGCTTTCAAAGTATTGTCAGCCGAAGCATCCAGCTGTTTTGCTGCATCTGTAAGAACCCGGCTTCCATCTTTAATTACAGATGAGATTTCTTTTAATTTAGACTGGAGTGTATCTATATCCCTTCCCAGTATGCCCAGTTCATCTTTTCTGTTCTTTTTAGCTGCACTCCCGCTTCCCAGTTCACCTTCTGAAACCTTTTTAACAATATTGCCCGCACTGCGTATTTCCTGTATAACAGTATTTACAAAAAACAAGGCACATACAATAAAGAACAATATTATAACTAACATTACTGTTATAAGCACACCAGCATTTTTAACAAGCATATTGTCAAGCCGGTCTACAGAACGTGTTGCCATAAGTGCACCTGTCACCTCACCAGAATCAGGCTGTAAGACTGGTATTATATATGCATGGTACAGATTCCCGCCTATATCTATACTTTTATAATACATCTGTGCACCCTTTGCCAATGTATAATCTGTAATCCTGCTGCCTGTATGCATGCCTATGTATCTGCCGCCGTCCTCATCTGCCATAGATGTCATTGCAGCAGTTCCTTCAAAGAAAAATGTAATATCCACACCTGTTTCTTCCTTAATACTGTCAACTATCCCGCTTTCTTCTGATACATTAAAGTTCATGCCACGCCACACACTTCCATCCTCTTTTATAGAATAATTGCCATATCCTTGTGAATTATATACATTAAGTGCAGCTATTGCTGATGCTTTCAGGCTTTCCCTGATTTCTGAATACATACCTGATGAATACTGGAATATACCTATTATTACAGACAGCAGCCCCGTTAGTACAACAGGTATTACACACAAACTTAAAATTTTTCCCTTCATTTTCAAGACCAATACCTCCCTCTTATATTACTTTATGCTAATCCCTGCATAACACTATTAACAGTACAAAAATACTTTTTCCTTTTTGCAATGCAAAATCCATCCCTCTTATATATCTTCTTTTGTTATAACAGAAACACCTGTATCTACACTTTTTTCCCCTGTATCTTCACCTTGTAATGCCTTTACTGCTGTCTTTAAACCTTCATATCCCATAACATCAGGATTTTGTGCCATTGTTGCTGATATAATGCCTTCGCTTATATATCCCAGCACTGTATCCGATGTATCAAATCCAACTACTTCAATATTATTTCCTTTTTCTTTAATTCTGCTGCCAATAGCCGATGTTGTGCCTTCATTTGCACCAAATATGCCTACACATTTTTTACTGGCAAATGTATCAACAGCCTTCTTTGCCGCCTGTATATCTGTGCCCATATAAAATGTATCAAGAAGCTTAAAACCTGTACCTTTAAATGCAGAACGGAATCCTTTTTCCCTTGCAATACATGACGCTGTATCCTTTGTCACTCCTAAAATACCTATATTCCCTTTTGTAATATTTGCTGCTTTAAGGTCTTCAATCATCTTCTCTCCTGCTGTCTTTCCAGCTGCCTCATTGTCTGTTGCCAGCTTCTGCACGCAATTAAAATCCGCTGCTGAATCTACAAAGACAATCTTAATACCTGCATCTTCTGCATTTTGCAAAGCATCATTTACATTAGTTGGACCATTTGCTGCTACAATAATTGCAGAAACTCCTGCTTCCACTGCATCATTAATACACTGTTTCTGCTTTTCATCATCATTGACATCTGGAGAATTCCATGTATATTCTATATTTCCAAGTTCATCTGCTGCTTTGCTGCATCCATTGTTAATATCCAGCCAGTACTGGTCCTGCTGGTCCATTGTTATAAGCCAGATTTTATATGTATCTGTACTTTGGCTGTTTTGGACACTTGCGTCCTCTTTTCCACCAGAAGCGCCACCTGTACCAGAAACCGCTGTTTTAACCGTTTTGTCTGGCATAATAATTTCAGGTTCAGACGAAGCGCCGCATCCTGTGAAAATTAATGATAATGATAATAACCCTGTAAAAAACTTTTTACCTGACATAATTAACCTCCCCTTTTTAATACATTTTAGTATATTTTATTAGACACAATATGTATTTTACTCTTTTTTAGGTAAAAATTCAACTAATTTATTTTAAATTTTAGGTAATTTTATTTATTATACACAAAAACTAATGTCAATTTAATATACTATAGCG
>VSNJ01000083.1 GCA_009774235.1 Lachnospiraceae bacterium | reverse complement strand
ATAAAATATATCAAAATAATTACTACTATTAACCCCATTACTTTAAATTTATTACTATTTAGTTACAGATTTCTCTAATCATCTATATATAAATCAACATTAAATATTCTCTGTCCTTTAAGTGGATGAATTTCTTTAAAAGAAATCCCATATTTGTTTGGAAAATTATTTATAACATCATCTAAGGATAAATATTTATATATATTTTCATATTCACATACGTCCATATCCATATTTTCTTCTGCAATTTCATATTCGTAAACATAATATATATTTTCTTTTTTCTGTACAGCATATTCATACCAAAAATACTTTTGTCCTTTTTTAACTTTTTTGTTTACTCCCATCTGGATACCACGTTCAATTATATTTAACACTTATTATCACCTCTACATCCTGAATTCTAATATTTATTTCAGACCAGCTGTATAAACTATTTATAAAAATTAATTAGTGAAATTTTTATTACACAAAACAAATATGTAATATATAAATACATTAATATAAACCATTTTATACTCCAAAGATTTATTAATAATAATATACTTTTAAATTTCTGTGTAATCCATATTTAAAATAACATTTTTTCAAATTCTGTCTTAATATCTTCGCACGCAACATTCAATTTTCCTGCTGGCACTTGTTTAATAGTATAAATATTAATTAGCTGGTTAAGCCAATTATCATTATAATCTAAAATATATGCTTTGCACATTATTTCAAAATCATCTGAAATACATGCTGCCATATCACAATCATTTGTATATTCATAAACTTTTAAATAAACACATTCTCTAACTTTATCTATCTCAAGTAAATAGCTTTCTTCTATTAAAATATCTTCAAAGTAATCAAAAACCCTTATCCATTCATCATCAAATTCTTTTTCATCCCTCATATCCAAAAAACTGCTTATATCAATATTTTGTAAATAGGCCTTATCAAATATTTTATTATTTTTTATATTATTTATTAGTTTTAAAAACATATAAACTCCTTCTAAATATAATTACATTTATATCTATAATATAAAATTTGATTTTCCATCTATAAAAATTAATTTCCATTATTTTAACTTTATCATTATAAAATTATTTTAAATATATTTAAATCAGTAAAGAACCTGCCATTAACATATTCCAATTATTTTTTCCATACAATACTTCCATCATATAATGTAATTAAAGCTGGCTGGTTCTCTACAGATATTTCAATTAAATCATTTATATTACAATCTTTATCTTTTAAATTTTGAATAATTTTTTTTATTTTAACTGCACAAGCATAAAACTCCCTATATCTAATGTCTTCTTCATCTAATCTATTATCAGTTTCATAAATTGTATCTATTATTCCCTCTAAAACTAACTGTCCGTCTTCACATTCCAATTTTAAATATGTACCATTTGGATATTTGCTTATCTCCCTCATCATTTCATCCATATCCATAAAAAGACCTCCATATATAATAAATACCCTTTCATATTTTATTATATCATTTTTTCAAACGTATTAACATAAAAAAGTTATTTGTACAAAAAATATTAATATCATAAAACCTTATGTTTAACTGCCCTCTTAAATAATAGGATACCGGCTTATATAACACCATACCAAAACAGCTGTTTTAAAATATACTAAATACTTATATTTTACTTCCAATAGTCTATTTCACTATTATATTTTCTTCCAACATAGCATTCTTTTTCAAAATCATATGACAGATACCCATCTTCATCCAAATAATAAACATCTTCATCATAAAAAGCTATTATTGTTTTCCAAAATGAACTAATATCATAATGTATAATTTCTATTTCATCATCTTCAACCAGAACTATACATTCAATATCACTTTTTATTGCATAGGCATAATAATTACTGGCATAATCAGCTAAGAAAGGAATAATTATTTTGAATTCTATATTATTTATGAATTCTTTTTCATATTTTTCAATTATCTCATCTACTTGCATTAAACGGAATCCAGGAATAAAATCAAAAAATACTTGTTCATTTATTTCTGGTTTAGTACCATTACAAACACTATAAATTTCTTTAAAAAAATTTGGTAAAAACCCGAAATGCTTTAACCATTTTCCCTTGAAATCTAAATCTGCTCTATCCAGCATTTTCAAATATCCATTTCTCATACTCTCTGTTTTACTTAGAAAAATATTAATGTTATCCATAAATTCTCCTTAAATCTATAATTCCAATCTCAAATACATCATTTTTTATATTATTTTTGAATGAAAATACTACTTCTTAATAAAAATTATTATACTCTTACTTTTATCAAAAAGGAAACACAAACCGTGAGAATGAATTTTCAAACATGCCCTAGCCCTATCTAATATTTATTTCAATATTTTCAAATATATATTTGCCACTAGCCACTAAAGGATTATTTATATTTATAATATAATTACTTTTACCATAAGACTCCAAGCTATCCGGAATTAACACTTCTTGTTTTATTTCAATATCTGTTACACCATGAAGCAAGTTAACAAATTTCAATATAAGTTCTAATATTTGTTTATGTGATTTATCATTCAGCTTTCCTTCATAAACCACATTATCAAATACATCACTTGAGGTATAATGTTCTTTTTCATCATCATCAATAAACATAATTTCATTATTATTAAAAAATATTGCTGTCTGTGTACCATAAAAGCTTATGTAAAAGTTTTGTTTAGTACCATCAAATGTAATATAATCAAAGTTATCTTTACAATTTTCTTCTACATATATATCATCTACCAAATAACAAACTTCCGCCCACTCTTTTGTTTTATCAGTTAAATAACGTTTAATTTCATCATTAGTAAATTCCATAGACCACTTGGAACTATTATTTATCATTAAAATTCTGCTCCTTTAATAACCTGCTTTTTACTATGTATTTTTTATTCTAAGTGTCACTTTAACCAACTTTCATTTTTTATATATTTTTAATGAATATGCAATATATGCCCAATGGACTATGTATGCCTTTATATTCCTCATCCCAGAACACATCAATTAAAACCATTTCATCTTTCAATACAATAGTAAAAAAATCCTCTCCATATAACTTAAATAATTCTCTAATTGCCAAGTTAATATCAAAAACTTCTACTTCATACCACTTACTACTTATGTCTACAGGAGATGGAATTAACCATTTTCCATTATTTTGGATTTTTTCTACTATATTTTTTAAATTTTCTATATTTATTCCGTCTTCATTTTCTTTAAATATAATTTTCTCTGGTTTTGCATTATAAGTATTTACATATTGTAAAACAACTCTTATTCTATTTTTTGTTTCTTCATCTACAAAACTACGAAAATGCAAATCATTTAAACTGTTTATCATTATTTGTTCTTTTCTTTTATTTTGTTTAATAATTATTTGTTCTCTCCGGTTTAAATATTCCAATTTTCTATTTCCTCTCAATACCTTGCTTTTAAACCTATGTAAGAACTACTTACACCTGCTGTCATCTACCTGTTATCCTTTTAATGCTTAATGGATATCCTGTTTTACAATTGTTCCACATTTCTCCATATTAATTAACATTTATAAGTTTTCATCGTAAATATCCAGATTTTCTACTAATATTACTATATATTTACCTATTAATGCTAAAATTCGGTTATCATAATTAGTTTCTATTTCTATAATTGAATTACCAAATTGAAAAGTAGCACACCCATATTCATCATATCCTGTTAATAGTAATGTAAGATTAATTTTATTATCATATATCCCTATTTTATATTCTTCAGTTTTACTTATAATTAATTCTTTATAACTATATAATTTACTAATATCAAATTCCACAAAATATTCTTTTTGAAATGGTCTGGTGTCTTCTTTCCATATTCCTCTTCCCTCCCCATAATCTGTAGAAAAATATATCTGTTTATCTAAGATTCTATTAATAAATATTTTCATTTTTTAAATATTTTTCCTTACTTTCCTCTTTTTCAGTTTTACTATGTTTATTTTTGATTTTCTACACATATCTGCAAGTTCTTTTTAATCCACCTTTTACAGCATTTATTGTTTTTTATATCGTGGTGTCTATGCTTTGTATACTGCGATAATACCAGCCTCATTGTATATGTTATATATATCGTATTTTTACTATCTAGTAAAACTGTCTTTCTAAAAAGTACATAATTTATAATTATATTTATTTTATTAAATTTATTTCCATATAGATAAAAATAATAAATGATTATATATTATCTGATTCACAATAACTTCATATAAAAGTTACCTATTATATCCTTAAATTCTTCTCTTTCTTCTTCCTCCAGCCATTCATATTTCTTATTTTTTTCTAATGAATCCAATAATATTGTAATAATCTCATTCTTATATTTTATTATCTCATTTTTATTTACTGTAGATAATTTTTCCAAAAGTTCTCCTTCATATAATTCTCCTGAAAAAGGATTTTTTTCCAAATAATACACAGCTTTAAAAATTGCAATATCCATAAATTGTTTTTGTCTAATCATTCTCAGGACATCGGCTATTTCTATTTCTGAAATCGTTTTTTCTATTAAACCGTTATACCACTTCTGCAACGGATATATTTCTCCTTCTGTTTTGATACTTTCACATTTATATATATCTTTAAGCTTTCTATTATCCAACATTATTTTATACCTACAAATAGTTTAAATAATTTATCTATTTTATCAATATTAGAATTTGCTTTATTTAATCTATCCTATAATATTTTACTGCCCATATTAGATAGTTTAACCTCATTAAGTAAGCCCTTTAAAATACCCACTTCTTAAGCGGTGGGTTGGATTTACCAGGGCTTACTTAGTCTAGCAGCTAGATTCCTGCAAACTGCCGCAAAGTGGCAATGAGGTTATAAGCAAGTAGCGAAACGGATTGCCAATATCCGCTTGACTACTTTTTACACGAACAGCATATTTATAATTTCTATTTATCCACACCTCTTTTAAAACATTTAAAACTTTTTTCAACCTAATATGCATATATATCAAAACCTATTTCTGTTTCTAATTTTCCAAAATAAGATATGGTAAAAGAAGAAAGAACTATTTCTGGCAAATACATTGTTTCTGCGTGAACTGTAATACACAAACTTTTCTTTAAATTGTTTTTTTTACAAAACTCATATATTTCCCGTTCTTTTCCCTTTATCTGGACTATTATTCTATTAATAGGTATTTCTACTTGTTTGCATAAATTCTCTTCTTGGGATATACACCATACATACCTGGGTTGTAATTCTTCTGGAATTTCTGGACTATTTTTTACTGTTTCCGGCCAGTCATCTATATTTCTAGTTCTGGTTGGAAATATATTTATCATTTTTGTTAATTTTTCTATGTCTAAATTTTTTCCTTCTATTACAAAATCTACTTTAATTTTAGGAAATTGACTCATTTTTATACCACTCCTTCTGCTTTAACCAAAACATAAAATAATAGAAAAACAAGCCGTATCTGAATAATTTTCTTCACATAATCTTTACATGTAAATATTTAATAATGCCATACTGATATCAGACTAATACATAACACCTTTTTTCCACAAAATATAATATACAGTTTTTTACATGAAAATTATATATTAATGCCAATCCTTCATATCTTATTTATCCTAACTCCTCTTGCTTTGGTGGACGTACATACTCAATCATATCTCTGCTGCATGCCCCAAAAACTGAATAATTTTCCCTTGCTTTATTTAATGTAATTCCTCCATTAGAACAGCTTGGCTCTTCATCAGAAATAATAAATGAATCATTTTCCCAAAAACAAACAGGACAAATAAAACCACAATCCTCATTTGCAGGAACTTTGTATGTATAAAATCCACAACATGGACAAGGATATTTTTTAACCATATTAATCTACACTCCTCTGTGAACTACCCATTGTCTAAAGCCAGTGGGATTGCAGTAGCCTTATTTTTTAATATTAGCTATTCATTCAATTTTTATATTTCTCCAATCCATTATTTTCACATTACATTTTCATAAGATATAATAGCTTTATCAGATACCCAAATAATATACTTACCATTTTTTAATTCCAATTTCACCATCAGCAGTACATTTCCTCTGGTAATAAACTAAAATAATTACATTGCCTATCTATTCACTTTGTTAACAGCAAGCAATACTGTTATCTTTTAATTATATTCAACATATATAATTCTTTCATTTTTAATAGCTATATTAATAAAAAAAATTAATTGCTCAATAACTTCCTTAGATTCTTTGATAATTTCTTCATCTATTTTATATAATAATTTCTCATTAAAACTTTTTAATTCTTTTAGTACAATATTTGGATATTTCATCTCCCATCTATTATCATAAAATCCATCTTGATTAAAATAACATTCAATAATTCCATTTTTCTGGAATTCCTGGCTAAAACACCCTTCTAAAATTGTATCAAAAAAGCCAATCCAAATAACTATACCATCCTGATTGCCATTTTCCTCACTCCATACTTTCACTTCTCCTTCCCCTTCATATCCTTCATAATATCTTTTATCCAACATATATATTTAGCCTTTCTAATGTCTTTTATCTGGTATATTATAATCTATTATAAATTCTATTCTATTTTTCCATAAACAATTGTTCCCTCGTGATAAAACTCAATTACTTCCTTAGTATCTTTTGATAATATCCATGTATCAAAAGATACAGCTAATATATCATCTATATTCTCAATAATTGCTGCTAATTTACAACTAACACATGGTATATCTTTCTGGTCCCAAATAATATAATATTCATAATAATCCTTAAAAATATTGTATATATCATAAATATCATTTATTGTAACACAAAAATTTATACTATTCCAATCAATACAACCATAATATGTAAATGGAAAATTATTCTTTATCTTGCCAAATAAAACTTCTGACTCTTCTAAAGAAAGTATACTGCACTCATTTAATAAATTTATACATTCTTTAAATAAAATATTTTTCTTCCAATTTAACTCTTGCACCCTTAATTGATTCTTTTCTTTAAGCAACTGGTATTTTTTTCTTTTTTCTTCTTTCATTTATTGCCTCCTAATTCCATAAATCCAGTATACTTTTATACTCCTTAAGATGCAGCATATATTATGCAGAATACTTTTTCAACTTCTTTAAACCTTTTAAAACTTTTCTTGATTTCTTAGCCAGTGCTATTTTATCACCAATACCAGGTATTAAAACATATAAGTATGTATTTTAATAAAAATACTTTACTGTTCTGATTTAACCTTCTTAACAGCTTCTATCCAATCATTCCATATTCCAGAATCCATTGTTTCTTCATTGTCTGTTAAAAGCATATCTCCCAATAACCCTCCAACGTCATCTGAACCTGTCCTGTCATAAAACTGCTCTAAAAAATATTGCATTGCCATATATGCTTCCTTTATTGTCATTTTAATCTCCTTTTTCATTATCTCTAACATTACATTAGCCCATATCTGCCTGCCAGACTTTTGCCTCTTTGTGCAATATCTTTAAATACCCTGTGCTGCTATATCCTATGACCGTCACATATATCAATAGTTGTGAAATCTACAAACATACTTTTTTACACTGCTTCTATAAATAATAAGTTTATGTATTCTGCTTCTACATTACAATATCCTGATATCCTATTTCTACTACTTTCTCATCAACAAGACAAACTCCTATACCATTTTCATCGTCCCATGTACAATCAAAAGTTATCCCACACTCTCTTCCATCATAAGCTCCTGAATATGGAATAACAATTCCAGCTAATTTTATATTCTTAACTAATTCTTGTATTGTTTCAATCAAAGGATATTCCTCATTTATTTCAATGTCATAACCCAATTCATGTCTTATTACATTATAATAATTTAAAATTTCTTGTAACAATATATCTTGCAATCCATTCCATTTCTCCATCAAAATTTTATATGCAATATATTGTTCCTCCTCAAATTCTCCATCTTCATCTCCATCAACCATAAGAACTATTTTATTCTTTTTACCTAAGAACTCAATTTCAATATCCTTATACCATATATAATCATATTCTAATTCTCCGAAAATTTCATTATTTATACTCATTATTTAATCTCCTTTTATTTGTTAACAAATCCTCTAAATTTAAATACTCCCCCCTTGGAGTTTATTAGTTTTGAGGTTCATAATCCAAGCATAATGCGCATATAAGCATGTTGTAAACATGCCTTTACATGGGTAAACATTTGGAATTTCCAGAACCAAAATACTTGTCCTTCTACTGTAAACAGTATGGTATGCTGTTGTTTTGATTTCATGTATATTATGTCTTTTTTAAAACTTTTCAAACAATTAATTCTTTAAGCTAAATAAACAACTTTCAATACTATGTTTTAATGTTATATTATTTAATTTATCAAGATTTAAATATTCTTTTTCAAAGGCCTTACCTTCAATAGGAAAACATTCATAATCCCATGCACCATCATCTGAATATAGTATTCCCTCTGTTAAAACAGCTATAGCTATAGCCAAATAACCATAATACAAGTTAACTACAGCTGGCTGCCCCATTGTCCTTTTAACTCTCCATGAATAGCCTGTTTTCAAATTATCCCATATTTTTTTCTCCATAAATCTAGCATTTTCATTTATTTTTATTTCTTCATTCCAAAATTCCTCATCTATTTTTTCTATTTTATCATAAAATACATATATTTTACCTTCTTCATTTATATTAAATATTGTATATTTTTCCTCATTTGAAGTTAAAAATACAGGTTTTTCACATTTTTTACTATCAAACGACACCTCTGTTACTTTACATTTAATATCATATACTATATTTTCATTTTGAATAAATCCATTAAATAAATTAATTGAATATTCAGTGATTTCTTCACATTTAGGAATTTTTTCAGTTGTTGGAAATATTTCAAAACTAATACTCATTTCTATCTCCCATTTATTCTCTTAAAAATACTCTATAATACACCACTTTACAACTTTTCAAGAAAAGAAAATGTCATTTTCTTCTGTAACAAGTTGTAAACTGATATTTTCCAATAAATATACTATTAATCCCAATATAAACTCTTAATTTTACTTAACCTTCTATTTCTGATAAATGACTCATAATCTTCTGTGCTGCCATCTAGTGAGAATACCAATGATATAGTTCCATCTATTGTTTCATCTATATCTAATGACACAATACTACTTGGTTCTATTTTAGAAAAACCTCTAAAAATATTAAATATTTCATCCAATTTAACTATTGTATCAATCCACAATGTATCTGCATAAATAAATATCCTTTTATTCTTAAAATTTATTCCATATGTATTCACATATATTTCTGCATTTTTATCTATTTTCTTTATCTCTAGAATTACATCATTTAATTCCTTTAGTTCTTTATCATTATCAAATACAAATTTGCAATTTTCTTTAAATAAATTATTAAAAAACAAATCATATTCTATAAGAATACTATCATCCAAAATTTTATTTTTATATTTATTAATTAGCTTTATTAAATCCATATTTATCAACCCACATTTCTGTAAAAATAGTTTTGGGGATTCTCTATCCATTTACTTAGTACCAGTTTCCACCATCATCAGGAAGATCATCAGGTGTAATCCATCTTATTTTAGGAGATGTCTTGCCATTTTCTATAAAATATACTATTCCCTCCCATGCTAATTCCACAGGTAAAAATAATCCTACTGATACATAAAGCTCATCCGCTGTTTCTGCTACTTCATACAATGTATCCTCATCATTTAAAGATAATAAATCAGTATCACTAATATTATCTATAAAATGTAAATACAGACCATATTCCGTATTGGGAGCCACTATTAATGTTGATATTTTCTCATCATTGTCATAAAAATCAAAAATTCCTTCTACACTCCCACGCATCCAATATGTATTAAATTCGTCAATTAATAATTTTTTTAACAACTTAATATCAGTTACACTTTCTTTATTTCCACATGGATCTTCAAAAATAACTTTTTTCATATTTTTCCTCATTTCTGCGCTGCTTTTTTCACATTCCAAGTTTGTGGATGCAGCGCAGACACAAACTTGCAAAGTGAAAGATTTAAAAAATCTTTCACTCTTACTACTCCTTCTATAATGAAAATTAAGTCATAGATAGTTAATAACAGTTCTTTAAATTTTTTTTACAAAACTCATATATTTTCCACTCTTTTCAATTTATCTGTACTATTATTCTATGTAATAGGTATTTCTACTTGTCTGCATAAATTCTCTTCTTGGGATATACACCATACATACCTAGGCTGTAATTCTTCTGGAATTTCTGAATTATTTTTATTGTTTCTTCTAACGCATCTTATGCATTTAGAACTAAACCTTATGAACAGAAAATATAGTATAATTTACAAAAACATTTATAAAGTACTATTCTGTATATCTAATAATACTTCCTTTGTAAATTCTTTTACATACTCATCTAGTATTTTTCTACATTCTTTTTCCAGGACATAAACCACTTGTTTTTTCTTTATATTATTTAATGCTAATTGTGCTATTGCAGTTATTGTTACTAATTTAATATTTTCATCCTCTGATTGTAATAAACCAACTAATGGATTAAACAAACACTCTGATGGAAAATTTGATGAAATTTGTATTCCCCAATATTTCACACCTTCATATATACTATAGAATGTTTTTAATAAATGTGGTAATACTTTTTTACTATCATACATTAATATAACATCCTCCACCATCTGATATACACCAAACCCATCTTTTCCTCCAAATGAATTTAAAAATAATGGAATACATTTTTCATCGGGGTTATTAATAAAATATTCCCTAACTTCTTCATATCTCTTTATCTCACTTTCTTTCAATTTATCATCATTTGGCATTGGCTGATGTTTTTTTTAAAAAGAAAATGCCTCTGTTCTTGTAATCATTTCTCAAATCCTTCTAACACTTTATTTTGTTTTATTAACTCTTTTAACTATGCATTAATTACATTTCTATCATATCCGGCTTCCTTTAATAACAGCACAAATTCTTTAGGTTTAACAATTTCAAATCCATACTTTTTATTTTTAAACAAATAAATATCTACACATACTTCATAAATTTTTTTTAAATCACTTGGTAATTTAACATTTTCACCTATTATTGGAATCCCACAAGCCGGATAAATAAAACATTCCTTTGATTTTTTACTTTCATCAATTAATTCTAAAATATATTTTATCTTATAATTTTTTAATTACATGTTATCAATTTTTTCTAATATATTATTACTTTTTTTAATCCATTCTTCTTCTTTCATAATCCATTCCTCTTCAGATAATTTTAAATCATCCCAAAAAGTAGTAGCATTTATAACTTCTCCATTTCTATCTGTTAAAGCTAGAGTAGAGCTTGCTTTACCAAAAATCAAATATGGACAAATACTGTTTATTTTTTCTTCATTCATTAAACAATTTACATTTATATTACCAATACCAAATTTACAACATTTTGGAATATTATCATCCTTATCCTCTTCTAAATTATAAATACATTCCGCTTCAATCATTATATGTTTCATTTTTATCTTAACCTCCATATTCCTTGAATATACTTCGTCACCCTTCTGTATTTCCTGTATAATTTTATAGCAAATTTTCACAATACCATTCTGGTTTCAAAACCGAAAAATCGTCTATATAATGCTTTAATTCTAATTCCAATGCATCTATTCCTTTTATATCATCCTTATAAATTTGACTTGATAAATCGTCTTCCGTTACATCCCAATGATTAATATAATAATCAACGGATATTTCATAACATCGTAATTCAAAATATATATTATTTAAAGTATTATTATTTAGAACTTTTTTAAGTTTAATTATCTCTCCATTAACACCATAACTATAACCTTGGATAGTTAAAAATTTTCTTAAATTAAAGTTAATTGATTTTAATTCTGTAGCAAGTTTAACTCCTGTACATAAATTATTTATTTGTTTTATGTCCAATTTCAAATTACTTACCTCCTGTATTACTAAAGAAAATTCTAATTACATTATCTTTCTTTGGATGAATTGAATACATAGCATCCATACCTGTTACGTTTTATAACTTTTTCCTTGGCCATTCAATCTTGCTTCTTAATTATTAAGTTGAAAAAAATTTTCATAATTTAAATTTTCGGACAACCTTTCAAAAAAAATTAATATCCTGATCTGAAATATATTTACATCAATTAATTATGCACAAAAATATCCTGTATGTTATTATTTGTTACAAAGAAATTGTTTATATCAATAAACTACAATATAAAAACAACTTTATATCTTCTATTTAACAATCTTTATAATACCATTTATTAGCTTCTTTTATCATTTCATCTAAACTTTGCTTTGAAAAAACAATTTCACTGTTACCCGAAATAAAAAACAGCTTCATCCAGTAACCATCATTTTCACAAAATGCTTCTAATGCTTTATGAATATTATCATACGTTAATTCCCTTACAATAACATCTGGAGCTGAAGCTGGAACAAAATTTAAACCAAGTTTTTCCATGTAACTAAAATAAAATAATGGTGTACATATTGTCATAGTAAGATACATTCCTTCAGTTGTTTCTACTCTGACATTAACTTTACCATTTGATATATCTGGAATTTTTTCTAATTGTGTTAAATAAATAATACTTTTAATTTCCATAACAAAAACCCTTCCTAACTTATGTAAACTTTTTCAATTTATAATATTTTTATTTATATTACAATCTTCCAATAGGATGATAGCAGATTCATTAAAACAAATATATTTTATTAATTTATTCATTCTCATAATAACATTTATTAAACTTTTCTATTATTTGATTTAAATTCTGTTCTGAAAAAGCACCATCATGATCACCTGAGAGAAAATATATTTTCATAAAATAACCATCATTTTCACAAAAACTTTCTAATGCTTTACGGATATTATCATACGTTAGTTCCCTTACAATAACATCAGGTGTTCCAACCGGAACATAATTTAAATTTTCCTTATCCATATAATCAAAATAAAATAATGGCGTACATACTGTCAATGTAAAATGCATTCCCTCAGTAGTTTCCACAAAAATATCAATATTATCATTAAATGTATCTGGAATTTCTTCTAATCTTGTTGGATAGGTAATATTTTTAATTTTCATAATTATAAACCACCTTTCTACAAAAAGTACCAATAGTATTATAAAACCTTTATTCTAATAATCTTCCGCCTATTTTTTATATGCAATACTTTCCTCTTAGGGTGCTGGCATACCACAGAAGCAGAAGAAATGAATGACGTGTATATATAATGTCAACCTTTCATAATTATATAGACTCATTCCTTACAGACTGCTCTACATATGCCTGGTTCTCATCTTTTTTATGAATATTATCCGGACAATATCACCTTTTTTCCCACAAAGTATAATATCCAGTTTTTTACATAGAAATTATATTATAACCAAGCAGCATGGCAAATCATAAATATCCACTTGATTATTAATTCTAAATAGATATTATGGATATATATTAAAAAACCCTTATTATAATACTATTTCCAAAAACTATTACCCAGACAATCTAAAAATCAAAAGGGTCCACACAATTAAAGTCTTCTTCACTGTCACACTGGTTCTCATTAATCATTTCTAAAAAATTCTCTATTGTTTCTTTTAACGCATCTTCCACACTCTTACCAGAGCCTGTTCCTGGGTCATCATTTATTAAAAGATTTGTATATCCTGTATATACTCCTTTCTGGCTTTCAAAAATTTTAACCTTAAATTTACTATATGGAGTCTTTAATAATTCACCAACATTAAACTCACCAACACATTTTTCAATATTAGCTATTCCCTCAATTTTTATATTTTTCCAATCCAAGACTTTTACCTTACCTTCCTATAAGATATAATAGTTTTATCAGGTGCTAAAATAGTACATTTACCATTTTTTTAATATCTAATAGCATCTCCAACATATTTATGTAATTGAACTTTTTTAGCTCCCTTCAAATTCAGCCAAACCCTTTTAAACAAACCAATTTTCAATAATTTCATTACCATACATTGGAATATACCAATTATTAATCCAATCATTTTTTTAACCATTTCTCCAATTCTTAATCCATTTATTCCTGAATGTATAAAAATATTTTGCTTTCCATAATTTTCAGTATATGTATTAATTTGTATTGCATCACATACAATACTTTTCTTATTAATTTTTTGATTAATACTACCAATTTTTTCAACATAATAACCAGCTTCTGGATAATTTATAATAAAATTTCTTAAATCAATTTTATAAGCTACATCCAAATCTGTAATATAATCAATATTATCTTTTATTGTAATTTCTATTTTTCCCTCACTCTCAATATCACATAATTTTAAATATTTATCACCAATTTCAAAATAAACACAACCAGTATCAAGAATTAATTCATTATCAATCCCTTCATCAATTGGAAATGACCAAATACATACTAATTCTCTATTATAAAATTGAGAAATTTCATTTTTTATTCCCATATATTTCACTACCCTTTACATTTGTACTATTATAATAAATAAAACAGAAAATTCACAGTTTTACAATTATTATTTTCCTATTTTAAATTGCTCAAATTATATTACCATACCTTTACCATCTTCTAATAATGTAATCCATTCCTCATTTAATTTTGTTGCAACCACTAATCCATCTCCTTTATATATTTTAATATATCACCATTTTTTTGTACAGTGCTTTTATATACATATTTCATTTTTCCTGAATTAATTATTTCTTGTATCACAATGCTATTAAGTTATTTTTACACATTTAAACTTACACATATTAATACTTTTTTATATTATGTATTTTTAGAATATAAATATGGTTTTCTGTTATTGTAATTTTATAATTTACAATTTCAGATCATTTTAAATACATTTCAAATTATTGTTATTTAAAATATATAATTTTATTAGTCCAAAAGAGCATCATCAAGTTCAATTTCTATATCATCAATATTAGATAATTCCATTGTTTTTTTTCAAAACTTAATATAAATTTACCAAAAGACTCTGCAACAAGATAATATCCTTCTCCCCTCACTTTCATCTTCATGATACCAATAATAAATCTTGCCATACCGTTCTTCTTGCATTCCCATACAAAGTAAATCACCTGAGACAGAAACACCGGTAGGAAGGTTTTTCCTTCCATAATTAAATATATATTTCTTAGCTTCCTTTATAAAATTGCCAACATATAAAAAATCAATACTACAAAAACCATCTACAGGTGTAATTACTGATTTCTCAATTATTGGAAATCTATAATCATCATTAATGTATCCTTCCATATAGTTCATTAAAAAAAATTTATATTCTTTAGGAAGTTTAATATTATATTCATCTTCAAAAGCACTTACTTCTTCATCTGACAAACTATTACTGCTATTAAAAATTTCCTTATCTAGAATTTCTTCTAATTTTTTTTCAATTTCTTCCATAACTTTTATCATTCCTCTCTTTATTCAAGACATAAAAATTTGCACAAAATAACGTATTAACAAAAAATTTTATCACACAAAGTAAATATATACTATATAAATACATTTATTTTTAGTACACATTTATTCAACATTTTGGGCACAAGCATTTTATAACCATATTACACAATATTCAAAATCGTCTTCTATTCATTAGTACCTGTTTTCTATCTAGTTGTTCTTTATCCATATTAATATATCCTTATTCCTTATTTTTTTACCTTTTCTATAATAAATATGACAATACCTATCTTTTGCTTCGCCATCTAATCTTATATTAAGATACTTTTCTTTTTTAAAATCATATGTATGTGAATTGATATTTTTCTTACCTTTAGGTTGTCCTGTATGAAAATGAAGCCCTTTCTCTTTATTGCTAGTATGATCAACCACTACCCTTATACCATCTGGAGTATCATACTCATAATATCTTCCATAACCTGTTGGATTATCCTGAGCATATTTATAACCAGCCCTTATAGCGTCACCTCCAACTATCCACTGTTTCTTAGGTTGCTGACATCTAGATACACCTATTCTTTTTTTAACCTACATCATTGCCTTTTTTCTATATGGCAATTCTTTTCCGGTCTTATGTTTGTACTTCTTTTTATGTTTTGAAGTAATATGCCTCACTTTACGGTTTCTTAGCCAGTGCTATTGTATCACCTCCTCCTGCTATATCCTTCTGTTACAACCCTTTGTGCCTGTTTAATTCTCTTTAACCAGTTTTGCCTTCATGTCAATATTACCATTCAGTTTTATGGAACTTCAAAATTAAACTTTAATTTGCTCCTTTAAACTTTCAAAATTAATATAAGAAATTTCTGTACCCGTTATAAATTCTGCTATATACACGTCAACATCTGTAAAATCATAAGGATCCTCTATTTGTAATACCTTCTTAACATTGGCAACGGCCTTTTTCAACATTTCATTTCCTTCTTTAAACTTTAATTCACTTAATAAAATCCCCCCTAAATCCCTGTATGGATATACAAACCTATCATATATTTCTATAGATTTCTCTAATAATAATTTCTGGTTCTTTATATCTTTGTCATATTCATAGTATAATGATTGTAAATAATAAATAATAGCTGCTTTTTTCTCATCAGCACAACTAGTTTTAACCAATCTTTTAAACAGTTCTTCATTTATAAAACCAAAACTATGCCATCTAATCCCTGTTTCTAATATTATTGCATCTATATTACAAGGATCTATATTATAAATCTGGCTGATACATTGTAACGCACTTTCATAGTCTTCAAATGGAAATTGTAATTCTGTTAAAGTAAGCTTTAACCATAATTGTATATTTTTAGGGGTTATTTCCAACTCTTTTTTTATAATACTCTCCGCTTCCTCAATATTCTGGTTATTAATTGCTTTTTTTAAATCCACATTTAATTCCATATTTATATATCTGCCTTTCTGTTAAAAATGCTAAAAAATTAGATACTATTTCCCATGAAGAAATGCTTGAACTTGCATCTATTGGTGCAAAGGTT
>VSNJ01000082.1 GCA_009774235.1 Lachnospiraceae bacterium | reverse complement strand
AATATATTATGAATAAGTTGTAAAAAAACAACTCTTTATCTATTGATAATTTATAATACTCTAGTGTATTATATTACCATAAATCTTTAAAAATGGAGGTGTTCTTATGAATAGTAAAACTTTGCATACTTTAGAGTATGATAAAATTATAAAAATGCTTGAAGCACTCGCTCTCTCACCACTTGGAAAGGAGTATTGCCACAATCTTCTTCCGCAAAGTGACAGGGAGTGGATTGAAGCAGCACAACGGGAAACATCAGATGCACTTACCCACATACTTACACAAGGGGAAATATCTTTCAGCGGCATTTCTGATATACGGGGAAGCCTGAAACGCCTTGAAATAGGTTCAGTGCTTGGAACTGGTGAACTGCTTGCAATATCTTCACTTCTAAATACAGCAGGCAGAGTTAAGGCTTTCTTCCGCCAGAGCCTTAATGGCTCTGATGAAACAGGTGACTCATTAAATGAAAGATACCAGCTTATAGAACCTCTTTCCATGCTTATGCAGGAAATAAGGCGCTGTATCCTTGCAGAGGATGAGATAGCAGACGATGCAAGTCCTGGTCTTGCACAAGCAAGGCGCAAACTTAAAGCAGCAGGTGACAAGATACATGAGCAGCTTGGAAGCATATTAAATGGCAGCAGCCGCAATATGCTACAGGACGCAATTATCACTATGCGCAATGGCAGGTACTGCCTTCCAGTTAAAGCAGAGTACCGTTCTTCATTTAATGGTATGTTGCATGACCAGTCCTCTACTGGCTCTACCCTCTTTATAGAACCAGCAGCAATAGTAAAGCTGAATAATGAAATACGTGAACTTGAAATCAAAGAACAGCAGGAAATTGAGAAAATCCTTGCAGATTTAAGCAACCAGGCAGCAGAACAGATTTTTTATATTGACCAGGATTTCCGTATACTTTCAGAACTTGACTTTATATTTGCTAAAGCAATGCTTTCTAAGAAAATGCGTGGAACTGAACCTAAATTTCCTGAAGAAAACTATATTGAAATCAAAAAAGGCCGCCATCCACTTATAGACAGTAAAAAAGTAGTGCCTATAGACTTAAATGTTGGCAAAAATTTTTCACTTCTTGTTGTAACGGGCCCAAATACTGGCGGCAAGACAGTATCACTTAAAACTACAGGGCTCTTTACACTTATGGGACAGTCTGGACTTCATATACCTGCATTTGATGGTTCATGTTTAAGGATATTTAAAGAAGTATTTGCAGATATAGGGGATGAGCAAAGCATTGAGCAAAGTCTTAGTACATTTTCATCACATATGGTAAACACTGTTTCAATCCTTAAAGAGGCTGATGAAGAAAGCCTTGTCCTATTTGATGAGCTTGGTGCTGGAACCGACCCTGTTGAAGGTGCTGCGCTTGCAACTGCTATACTTACAAACCTTCACAACCGTGGTTCAATAGTTATGGCAACTACACATTATAGTGAACTTAAGCTTTATGCCTTACAGACTGCTGGTGTAGAAAATGCATGCTGTGAATTTGACGTAACAACACTACGCCCAACATACCGCCTTTTAATTGGTGTACCTGGCAAAAGTAATGCATTTGCCATTTCTAGCAGGCTTGGTCTTTCTGATGATATAATAGAAGACGCAAAGATGCATGTTTCATCTGACGCACAGCAATTTGAAGATGTTATAAGCAGCCTTGAAACAACAAGGGCACAGCTTGAACATGAACGTATAAAAGCATCTGAAAGCAGAAAGGAAATATCTGCACTAAAAAAAGAACTGCGTGAAAAAACAGAGAAGCTTGAAAGTTCTAAAGAACGTATATTACAGAATGCTAATACAGAAGCTTCAAGAATTCTTAATGAAGCCAAAGAATATGCAGATGAAACTATACGTAAATATACAAAATGGGCACAAAGCGACAAGCATATACGTGAAATGGAAGCACAGAGGGCAGATTTAAGAGACAAGCTTAATAGCAGCCAGGCTAAAGCATCTATTAAAAAAAGTGCACCAAAAGCAAAAACTGTTAAAGCATCTGACCTTATGATTGGTACTGATATAAAGATTTTATCACTTGGTTCTACAGGTACTGTAAGCACCCTTCCAAATGATAAAGGTGATTTATTTGTACAAGCTGGTCTTTTAAGAACTAAAGTAAATATTAAAGATATAGAAATTATAAACATTCCTGAGGGCAAACCTGCCAAATCCGGCAAGAAAAACTCTGGAAGTGGCAATATCAGGATGGATAAGGCATCTTCAATATACCGTGAGGTAAATCTTATAGGCATGACTGTTGATGAAGCAATGCCTGTGCTTGGCAAATATCTTGATGATGCATACCTTGCACATATGACACAGGTAACAATAATACATGGCAGGGGTACAGGTGCTTTACGTAATGCAGTACATGGCCACCTTAAACGCACAAAATATGTTAAATCTTTCCGCCTTGGTGAATTTGGCGAAGGTGATATGGGCGTAACTATAGCAGAATTTAAATAAAAGAGGTAATAAAATGCTTGAAAAACAGAAAATATTAATAGTAGATGACGATGAAAATATTGCAGAACTTATATCACTTTATCTCACAAAAGAATGTTTTGATACTATGACAGCAAGTGATGGTGAAGCTGCACTTACAGCAGTAAAGACATATATGCCAGACCTTATACTGCTTGATATAATGCTGCCAGGCATTGATGGCTATGAAGTATTAAGGGAGCTTAGGAAGTCTTCTTCCCTCCCTGTAATAATGCTTTCTGCCAAAGGAGAAACATTTGACAAGGTACTTGGCCTGGAATTAGGTGCAGATGACTATATTATGAAGCCATTTGATTCAAAAGAAATGGTTGCAAGGGTAAAAGCTGTATTACGCCGTTTTACACATGAGAAAACTACATCTGCAGCTGGAGAACTGCCTAAAGAATGTGTAACACTCCCTAACCTTGTTATTAACCAGACAGATTATTCTGTAACATACAATAACCAAAAGATAGAAATGCCTCCAAAAGAGCTTGAACTGCTTTATTTCATTGCATCACACCCTAACCAGGTGTTTACAAGGGAACAGCTTTTAGACCATATCTGGAGTTATGATTATATCGGGGACACACGTACAGTTGATGTACATATAAAGAGACTGCGTGAAAAATTTAAAGACCATCCAGACTGGGATATTAAAACAGTATGGGGCATAGGCTACAAATTTGAATATCATGGGAAACGGGGCTGATAGATGAAATTCTCACTTAGAAAAAAATTCTTCATTTCATATATATTTATTATAGTAACAATACTAATACTTTTAAATACATATGGATACTCACTTATGTATAATAAATTGCTAAATGAAGCTTGTTCATCACTTTACAACGAGGCCAGCATGATTTCAAGGGAATACCTGGCAAATACGTACCTTGCAAGCAGTTCCTTCCCATCATTACGGCATTATTTTACATCATTCCAGGAAATAACAGATGTACGTATATTAGTAACCAGACCAGACAGTGAAATAATAATTGACTCTGATAAAATATATAATTGTGAAGGGAAATACCTTAATGACTATGATGACACATTGCTTTCAAACCAGACAGTCTCAGAAACGGATTTAAACCATATGTTACCAGAAAAAGCAGTTGCAATTATTTATCCTGTAACATTTTCCATGGAAATTATTGCTTATGCTGTACTTACAAAACCACTACAACCAATAAAAAATGCTGCAATAAGATATATTGATACTATAGTATTATGTTATATAATCTTTACCAGCCTTCTTATGCTTGTAATGTTCTATTTGTATGTACAGACTGCACTGCCCATAAAAACAATGACAAGGGCAGCAAAAAAATATGTAGCAGGACAATTTAATTATCCCATGGGAAGAATTACAGGAAACGACCAGTCAGAGCTTGCAGGTGCAATAAAATATATGGCTGCCAAAATGTCAGATATGAATGATTACCAACGTAAATTTATTGCCAATGTATCACATGATTTCCGTTCACCACTTACTTCTATCAAAGGATATACGCAGGCAATGCTAGATGGCACAATACCACCAGAAATGCAAAATAAATACCTTGATATAATACTTTTTGAAACAGAACGCCTGACAAAACTTACAAGCAGCCTGCTTACATTGAACCAGTTTGAAAATGGTGGCATACCAATAGATATATCTGTTTTTGATATTAATTATGAAATAAAAAGATGCTCTGAAACATTTGAACAGAGATGTACTGATAAGCAGATTTCAATAGAACTTACATTTGATACCAAAAAACTAATGGTTAAAGCTGATATCAGTAAAATTGAACAAGTTATACAAAATCTTTTAGACAATGCAATTAAATTTAGTTACAATAATTCCGTTATCGAAATACGCACTACAGAACGTAACAGAAAGATATTTGTATCAATCAAAGACCATGGAATAGGAATCCCTAAAGACAGTATAAATAAGGTATGGGACAGGTTTTACAAAACAGACCTTTCACGTGGCAAAGATAAAAAAGGAACAGGACTAGGACTTTCAATTACGAAAGAAATAATAGAGGCACATGGTGAAAATATAAATGTAATAAGCACAGAAGGGGCTGGGACAGAATTTATATTCTCACTTCCATCAGTATCTTCTTAAACATTTATATAAAGACTATATTACTCTAGGGCGTGTTTGAAAATTCATTCTCACGGTCTGCACTACCCACTTTGCAGTATATTTATACCAAATCCAGTTAACGCCGCCCATATGGCTGCTTTTAATTGGTATAAATCTCCCACAAATTGTGTTACACACACCACAAAAAGCAATTTTCAAACACCTATAAATCCGCCATTTACAGGAGGTACTTAATTAAATGATATACACATAAAAAACACTGGTGCCCGGGATTGTACACCAGTGTCCCCGTTATATCAGCCTGCTACAGGATTATCAAATATAACCTTAATCCTTTTAAATAAAACTTCCTGAAGCACTGATATCACTACTATCTCAACCATAAACATCAGACATGCCTGTGGCACCCTTACCTGAAGTATTCCTGCAAACGGGCTTCCATACAACATTGATATCCAAAATGAATTAAGTACCATACTGAATATAAAATTATTAACAGCTGTTGCAAGTATTGTCCTTGGAAGTGTAACTTTTTTATGTAAAAATACACCCCATACTATACCTGTAAGCAATGCAGTAATTGTCATCCCTGGAAAATAAGGTCCCGTAGGAAATATTACTGCACCAAGGAAATCTGCTGCCGCACCAACTACAGCTGACTCCACAGGTCCAAGTATAATTGCCGCCATAACAAGCGGCAAAAAACCAAAACTAATTTTCAAATTCCATGTCTGGATTGAAAGAAATCTTACAAACACTATCTGGAGTGCTATAAGCAGCCCCATAAGTGCGATATTTTTTACTGGAATTTTCTTTTTATTTAATAACTCTAACATAAAGCTTCATGTCCTTTCTTAATGAATGGAACAGATAGCAGAAAATGAAAAAACACCAAAAGAAACAATCCCGGTAATAAAAGTGTTTATTCCATTTATTTCTGACAGCGGATGCGGTTGCCACACCGCAAGACTAAACTTTTCGTCCAAAGGCAACTTCCCATCCTTTGGCACTTAACGCATGGCATCCTACTCTGTTCATCTATATATTAAATTTTGCGATGTCTTGATTAATACTATTTACTGTAATCACATCTTGCATCAAGTATCTGGGCAACTTCATATTCATAATCATCAATACTTTTCTGTATACTAAATGCCTCTTCTATATCTATATCATAAACATGGCCGTTCTTATAACCTATAAGACGGTTACGTCCACCCTTTACAATAGTGTCAACAGCATATGCACCCATAACAGAAGCACATACCCTGTCACGTGCTGTAGGGCTTCCGCCACGCTGGAGATGTCCAAGTATTGTAGCACGTGTTTCAATGCCTGTAGCTTCCTCTATACGTTTTGCCAGACCATAAGAATGTCCAATTCCTTCAGCATTTATAATTATCTGGTGTGTCATTCCTGACTTGCGGTTATTTCTTATCTGTTCAATAAGCTTGTCATAATTATTATCAAACTTCTCAGGAAGGATAATCTGTTCTGCACCATTAGCAATGCCACACCACAGTGCAATATATCCTGCTGAACGTCCCATAACTTCAACTACACTACATCTCTCATGGGAATTAGAAGTCTCACGCAGACGGTCAATAGCCTCCATAGCTGTATTTACAGCTGTATCAAAACCAATAGTATACTCAGTATAAGCTATATCAAGGTCAATAGTACCTGGAATACCAATAACGTTTACACCATATTTTGAAAGATTTTTTGCACCTGTAAATGAACCATCACCGCCAATAACAATAAGAGCCTCTATTCCAAGCTCTTTACATATTCCAGCAGCCTTCTGCTTTCCTGCCTCTTCACCAAACTCTGCACTCCTCGCAGTAAAAAGGAATGTACCGCCGTGCTGGAGTTTCTCAGAAACATCATGGAATGTCATTAAAGACAGTTCTTTATTAAGAATACCATTATAACCTCTTCTTACACCATAGACTTCATATCCTCTTGCTATTCCTGTACGGACAACAGCCCGGATAGCTGCATTCATTCCTGGTGCATCTCCTCCGCTAGTTAAAACTGCAATCTTACCCTTTGATTCACTCATTGTCTTCCTCCATTTCTTCCGTCTATAACGGGAACTAAATATGTACGTTATACTTCCAACGTCTATATAGCAATTTCCAATATATATATCCCCCAGCCCTTTTATCTGGTAATATCCCCAGAAGGGAGGACTAAATATTATTCAACCAGATGTCCATAATCCAGATTGCCTGCAGGCATGCATATGCTTCCTGCCTGTTTGTAAACCAGCCCTGTAAGGCAGCCCTTTAAAAAGCTTATTTAATAAGGCCAGATATTTACAACTCAACCTATTCTAGCGTTATTTTACAAGTTTTTCAACATATTTTTCTAATTTAGCTTTTTTTTATTGATAATCACCAAAAATATAAAAGTAATTATGTCTATATTTCACTATCAGACCCCTGTTTTATTATATTTTTTTCTAAACTATTTTACATTTTCCAGTTTAAATAATGAAGCTGCCCCTCTGTTTCCATTCCAGGAAAATTATTCTGGCGGAGTGCCTCATACAAAACAACTGCAACTGCATTTGACAAATTCAAAGAACGTATATCACCACACATAGGTATCCTTATTGCTGTTTCCTGTGACTCTACAAGTATCTCTTCTGGTATGCCTGCACTTTCCTTGCCAAACATTATATAAGAATCTGTTCCATATACTACATCTGTATAATTCTTTTTTGCCTTAGTAGTTGCCATATACATTCTTGATACTGCCAAAGGGTTTTTATAAAGAAAATCTTTATAACAGTCATATACCTGTACATCCAGGCTGTCCCAGTAATCAAGCCCTGCCCGTTTCAATGTCTTGTCATTTATCCGGAAACCCATTGGCTCAATAAGATGGAGCCTTGTACCTGTTGCACAGCATGTACGCCCGATATTACCAGTATTGGCAGGTATTTCAGGTTCAAGAAGCACAATATTCAACATTTCATCCCTCCTGGATGTCTAATGGCATAATGGTAACATTATACCACATATTATATTTTTTATACTTTATGATGTTTAATAAAACGCTCTATCCGTTCAAGCGCACCTTTTAAATCTTCTATTGAATATGCATAAGAAATCCTTAAAAAGCCTTCCCCACAATTTCCAAACGCTGTCCCTGGCACAACAGCAAGTTTCTCTTCTCTCAGAAGTGTTTCTGCAAATTCATCAGAAGACATGCCAAACTGCCTTATGCAAGGAAATAAATAAAATGCACCAAATGGCTCAAAACAGCTAAATCCCATATCCCTTATTGCCTTTATAAGAAATCTTCTGCGCTGGTCATATGCATTCCTCATATTTTCTACATCTTCATCACCATTGCGCAACGCTTCCACAGCAGCATACTGGCTTGTAGTTGGTGCACACATTATTGCAAACTGGTGTATTTTAAGCATCTGGCTTATTATAAGTTCTGGCCCACAGGCATAGCCAAGACGCCATCCAGTCATTGCATATGATTTTGAAAAACCATTTATAACAATAGTCCTTTCCTTCATTCCTGGGAATGATGCTATTGATACATGGCGGCTTCCATATGTAAGCTCTGAATATATTTCATCCGAAATAACAAATAAGTCATGATTAAGCACAACTTCTGCAATTCCCTTTAAATCTTCTTCTGTCATAATAGCACCTGTAGGGTTATTAGGAAAAGGCAGTATAAGTATCTTAGTCTTATCTGTCACTGCTGCTTCAAGCTGCTCTTTTGTAAGCTTAAACTCATCTTCTTCCTTAAGTTCAATAATTACAGGCACACCATCCGCAAGCACTATACATGGCTCATAAGAAACATAGCTTGGCTGTGGAAGTATTACTTCATCACCCTCATCAAGCATTGCACGTAGTGCCCCGTCAATAGCCTCACTTCCTCCAACTGTCACATATATTTCACCACAAGGGTTATAACTAAGCCCAAAACGCCTTTGCTGGTAATTTGATATTTCTTCTTTCAGTTCCTTAAGCCCGGCATTTGAAGTATAAAACGTTCTTCCCCTTTCAAGTGAATATATGCCTTCTTCCCTTATATGCCATGGGGTGTCAAAATCAGGTTCACCAACACCAAGGGATATTGCATCTTTCATTTCACTTACTATATCAAAAAATTTTCTTATGCCAGATGGCTGTATTCCTTTTACCTTTTCTGATAACGGGTTTCTCATGGTGTAACCAACATCCTTTCTTTGCCATCATGCTCTTCTTCCATTGTTATCCCATGTTCTTTATACTTCTTTAATACAAAATATGTTGCTGTACTATTTACATATTCAAGAGTAGAAAGTTTCTCTGAAACAAACCTTGCAACTTCTTTCATACTTTTTCCTTGTATTATTACAGTAAGGTCAAAACCACCTGACATAAGGTAAACACTCTCTACTTCTTCAAACTTATATATACGTTCTGCAACCTTATTAAAGCCCATATCACGCTGTGGGGTTACATTTACTTCTATAAGGGCTGTAACCTTTTCGTGGCTTGTGTTATCCCAGTTGATAAGTGCAGGATACCCACAGATAATTTTATCATCTTCCATTTCTTTTATTTCCCTGGCAACAGTTTCTTCATCTGTACCAATCATAGCCGCAAGGTCCTCTAACGAATAACGGCTGTTTTTACTGATTATATCTAAAATTTCTTTCTTCATAAAAATCCCTCCGTTCTGTGTTATCCTGGATAAGACCCATCCAGCAGAATAAATTTTAATCTTATCAGGTAATACAGATATCTGCCTGTCTATTTGTATATTTTATATAATTCGTCACTTACGGCTGGTCCAAGATACCTGGTATCTTCACCATTCACAACAATACGCCCTTTTCCTTCTGTTGCCCTTCCAATAACTGCAGCTGGGATTCCTTTTTCTGCAAGCCTTTCAACTAACAAGTTGCCATTAGCACATCCAATAAGCATGCTTCCACTTGAAATTAACATATAAGGGTTTATATCAAACACTTCACATATCTCAACTGTTTCCTGCCTTATAGGGATTTTGCGCAAATCAGCCATTATCCCTGTACCAGACGCCTCACCAATCTCCCAGAGTGCGCCAAAAATCCCACCTTCCGTAATATCATGCATAGCTGTAGCTCCCATACATGCGGCAACTGCTGCTTCTGGTACTACAGAAAGATAATCTTTAAATGAAACTGCTGTTTCTATAAGCCCAGCTGGAAGTGTTTGTTTTAATGTATCTGCTTTTTCACTTGCAATAATTGAAGTACCTTCAAGCCCTGCCCATTTTGTCATAACAAGCTCGTCACCAGCCTTTAATCCTCCAGTTGGTATAAAGCCCCCTTTTTTTACCTTACCAATGCATGTAACATTTATTACAGGTCTTCTTACAACATCTGATACCTCTGTATGCCCGCCCATAACTTCTATGCCAAGACTGTCACAAGTTTCTTCAATCTCTTTTATAATCTGGCGTAAAGTATCCTCTTCTGCTTCTGGAGGAAGTATAAGGCTTACAAGTATCCCAACTGGTTCTGCACCACTTGAAGCAATGTCATTTGCATTAATATGCACTGCAAGTCTTCCTATCCCCTTATCAGTCCCCGTTATTGGATCAGTAGAAAAAACCATTATTTCATCACTGCCTGCTGCCATTGCACAGCAGTCCTCACCAACTCCTGGATATATTAAAATATCTGGCCTGCGGTGGTGTATCTGTTTAAAAACAGACCTTTTCAGTATATTTTCTGGAACTTTCCCTATCTCCATAATAATCCCCCATGCCGCTTCCTGCGGCTCAAATAGTAATATAAACCTTAGTACATAAAAAACAGTTTACTGTCTTAGATATATTTCCCTGTCTGGAATTTAATATTAACTGGCTTTATTTTTATTGTACTATTCAGCCTGTTATTTCCTGTTCTCCTGTCCCATCTGTCTGGCTGTTTCCATCTGGAACTTCTGTTGCCACAGGTTTTTCTGTTGGTACTGGCTTTTCCGTTGGTACTGGCTTTTCTGTTGGTACTGGTTTCTTAGTTGGCACTGGCTTTTTAGTCGGTACAGGCTTTTTAGTTGGCGCAGGCCTTTCTGTTATTTCTGGTTTTTTAGTTGCCTTTGGTTTATCTGTTGCCTTTGGTTTCTTAGTTTCTTCTGGCTCTTCTGTACCTGATGGCTTAGGAGTAGATGAACCTCCCTGGTTTCCAACTGTTACATACTGTGGCTCAGCATTATATGTGCTGGTATTTACCTGTTCTCTCTCCTTTTCCACACCATCTATATATATAACCTTCCACAGCCTTGCCTTATATCCTACATGTGCAGACTGTGTAACTGCCCTGTAAGAAGATGGCAGGCTTTTATCTTCTGTAATAATATCTGCACCTGGCTGTATTGTTTCAAGAACCTCAGACACATATTCTATCTTACGGTTTTTATCCCTTGTTTCCTCACCATATATTTTAAAGCTTAAATAGCCTCCGTCAGCACTTGCCTTTATATACACAGGCGCATCTGTATTATTTTTAAATTTAAAATCCTTATAATCACCAGAAATCGCCGCATCCCTTGACACATCCACATAAGCAACAACCATTGAATGTGGTGAACGCTCAACTACTGAAAGTTCTGCATTAAGTACAGCATTATACAAAGTAGTTGATACCTGGCATACCCCGCCACCAATGCCATCCACTACCTTGCCACTTGAATATTCTGGTGCAGACTGGTATCCATTTGCCTCTGTACGGTCTTTAATAACCTTAATAGTTGAAAATGTCTGTCCTGGATAAAGTATTGTACCATTAATATACTTTGCTGCAACTTGTATATTGTTAGCACGTGTTGATGATGATGACGCAAACGAAGTAGAATATGAACCAATCATATCTTTACACTTTGATATTGTTTCACGTGTATATCTAGGACGGACAGTTTTAACAACAGCTTCAATTTCAATAGTACCATCATACAGGCTGCCTTCCAATGTACTTATAATCCTGCTAATTGTTTCATCAACCTGTACTTTCTGTCCTGTACGGTCTTTTGTTGCTTTAAACTTTCCATTCTTCTTGTATTTTAATAAAGAATTTTTAGCCTTTACATTAAATACTGTACACTTATCCTCCACAAAATTCCTTAAAACATCATTATCAACTGTAAAACTTAACTTATATTCTATATCTCCATCTGTTTCCCCGCCACCAGGTTTAAATATATGTCTAATAAAGCTATACTGGTTACCTTCCTGCAGCGCTTCTTGTGCAGAAGCACTGTCATCATATGAAAAACCAAGTTCTCCAAATGTTGTATCGACCGTATTGTCATTTATAATAATCTTTACCGGCCGCACCATCAGTTCCTCAACATATTTGCCAATAACTTCTTTTGCTTCTTCTTCTGTCATTCCCCCATCACCAGTACCAACAATAGTTACACCATTATCTGTAACTTTGTCATTATTCTTTTCTTTTGAAGTAATACCTATTATTGATGCAACACCTATTATTACTACACACCCAATAATAAAAACTCCCGCTAAAACTTTATTTTTTAAACCCATAATATGCACCTGAACCTTTACTTAAATATGTATTTTGCCGCCAGCATATAACATCTGGCATAATTACAACATACAGTCCATTTTATCATATATGAACAAATGTGCAAGCCAAAGTTTTCTATTTCATTTGACTTTTTTTCGTATATTCTGTATAACTAAATATATACAAAAAAGCTATCACCAGCATAACAATTTCTGTTTTAAATTAATTCACTATAAAGTGAAATAAAAACCTGCATATATATGCAGGTTTAAAAAATTAAAAAACTGAACCAAGTACTACAGGCACTACCATTGCAATAATTAAAATAATGCATATTATTGCCGCAATCTTACGTTGGTTCTTTCTTTTGAAAAAGTTCACCTAATATACCTCCAGTCCTGCCGGCATAAGGAACTGTAAAAACTTATCAGCAGTTCCTGACCTCTGGTATATGATGTTTAATGGACATGGGATAATAACACTATATACGAAAGGATGATATTTATATGCCTGTTATATTTATATGTTTTATTTTATTCATAATGTGGTTCCGCGTCAAGTCAAAAAAGGCTAGTAAAATGGAACAAAATTCTAAAGAAGACTTTCTAAGAAGGGAACACGAAGCCAACCTTACACGGAAAAAAGATATATCAAACCTTGATTATATTGTTATTCCAGAAGAAGACCTTCCTTTTACGGAAACAAATGATGAAGAAGAAGCAATGTTACAGGATAACCTAAGAAAAGCAATGTCCAAAAAAATCCTTAACCTGTCAGGTATAAGTAACACAGACTTAAAACTGGAATATGGATATGCTAATCTTGAAGCACTTTCCCAGTATGACCAGAATTTTACAAACCTTCTGCGCTGCCTTGATAAATGGGCAGGATTTCTTTACAAAAAAGGTGAACGGCAGCGTTCAAAACAGATACTTGAATATGCAATCTCAATAGGCAGTGATATCACAGGGACATACACTACACTTGCCCAGATTTACCTTGACGAAAACGAACCTGGAAAAGTGCAGCCACTAATTGACACTGCAAAAAACAGCAGTTCATTTATGAAAGATTCCATAGTATCAAAACTTACACAGCTTATACAGAATTATACATCCTGACATTATGACTTTTTCCTATAAAAACCTGATGATGGACACTCCTCTTTCAGGAAACATATTTCACATTGTGGGTTTCTTGCAGTACATATGCTGCGTCCCAATGTGATAATATGTATATTGTACAATATCCAGTGGTCTTCTGGAAGCACTTTCATAAGTTCATATTCTATTTTTTCTGGGTCTTCTTCATTTGTAAACCCAAGCTTTTTAGATATTCTTTTAACATGTGTATCAACAACTATACAAGGGTGGTTAAAAACATTGCCCCTTATAACATTAGCAGTTTTTCTTCCAACACCTGCAAGTGAAACAAGGTCTTCTATTGATTCTGGCACTTCAGAATTAAATTCAAGTACAAGCCTTTTTGTACATGCAATTATATTTTTGGCCTTATTTCTATAAAACCCTATAGAGCGTATATCCTGCTCAAGTTCTTTCTGGTCTGCCATTGCAAATGATTCCAGTGTAGGATATTTAACAAATAAATCTTTTGTAACTATATTTACCCTTGCATCTGTACATTGCGCACTAAGAATTGTTGCTATAAGAAGCTGCCATGCACTGTTATGTTCCAGATAACATCTGTATTCTGTGCCATATTCATTGTCAAGCAGCTGGATTACCCTGTTTACACGTTCTTTTTCTGTTTTTGTCATACGTTTTGCCATATAATCCATGCCTTTCTGTATAATATCTATTCATACCATATAGCATTTACTCCAAGAACATCTGGAGCTTTTTCAAAAAATCCACATTCTGTAATTTTATCACAATCCCCATTTAAAACATGCCTGCATGCCATTCCTTTTTTATGGAAATCTTTAACCTTTCCATTCTCCTCTTCTGCAATATATTCAACTGGCATAAGACAGCTATATCTGTCAACAGGACAAAAACCCTCTTCCAGCCATTTCCTTGTCTGCATATATTAACCTCTTTTCTAAATTACCCCCATCTCTTTTGCCTGTTCAAGCGGAAACTTCATAGCATGTCCCCACTTTTCTGTTTCACTGGCATAACATTCACAAACCCAGTTATATGCCTGGTCAAGCCCGTCTTCATCATAACTGAACTCATTAGATATCTTATAACTATCAGGAGTCTTTTCATAACAAAAAGGTTCTGGCCATATATATACCCGCAATTTCTTGCCATCCTCCCCATTATCTTCCTGTTCTATCTGGTAACGCATACCTTTATAGCTTGCTTTCAGCTTTGCTTTTTTATTATAAAATGATTTAATATCATAAAATGACTTACGGCTGTTCATATTAATCCCCTATACTGCCTATGGCAGCCCAAATAATAATTAAAAATCCTATAATTTACGTTTTAAAAAGATTGATTAAAGTATATAATTATTTCCAATCCTGCACCTTTTCCAGCTTACAGAATTATAACACTTTTTACATTAATATGCCACTTTTATTTCTTTATAAAATTCTGTGCAAAAAGCATACATAATATTGTACTCCTTCCTATTACCTCAACAGTAGCAATAGTAAGTACAAATGCCACTGCTGATGGCACAAGAAAAAGACCATATAGGAAACAATACTTTTCCCTCCAAAATTTAGTATCTGGTTTACAGCCATTGGAATAAATCCCATAAAAACTATAAATAAAATATGTATATTTTTACATGAAAATCCTGGACAGTATTTTCTTTGTATTGAAACTGGCAATAAACAAAACATAGAAATAATAAATAAATATAACAAAAACCACCAGAACACCCTTTTTACAAGGCTTCTAGTGGCTTTCCAGTAACAGGGGTGGAAGGAATCGAACCATCCTCTGGAGTTTTGGAGACTCTTATTCTACCGATGAACTACACCCCTATATAAAATTATAACATCCCATGCGACTTTGTTATTATATTATGGATTAAACCACTTGTCAAGTAAAAATATTGAAGTTATAACATTTTTTTAATAAAAACCATAACAACCTGTATTTCTCTTGAAATAAAAGGACTGGAATAATCCAGTCCTTTTATATTATTACCAGATAAATAACAATCTTTAAAACACATTTACCTTAATATTATTAATACTTTGCATCAAAGTTCCCAAGCATTACTGGCTCTTCATATTCAAGTTTATATGAAGAAGGCTCATCTATAACATCTTTAAGTTTATACCTGGATATTTGCATTTCCAGGCCTCTTACCTGCCCTGACAGCTGTTCACTTGCAGATGCACACTGCTGGCTCGTTGCTGAATTTGTCTGTACTACCTGTGATACCTGTGAAAGAGCCTGGTCTATTTGTGCTGTTGCAGTTGCCTGGTTATTTGAAGACTCTGCTATAGTAACACTAAGCCCTGTAACCTTATCAATCATTTCAGATACAATAAGAAGTGATTTAGCTGTCTCTTGTGCAAGCTCTGAACCTTTCCTTATTTTTTCAATAGAATCTTCTATCATCACAGAAGTCTGGTTTGATGCTTTAGCTGAACGCCCTGCAAGATTTCTTACTTCTTCTGCAACTACAGCAAAACCTTTACCATGTTCACCTGCCCTTGCTGCTTCAACAGAAGCATTAAGTGCAAGTATATTAGTATTAAATGCTATATCATCAATAACCTTTATAACTTTCTGGATATTTCCAGAAGCTTCATTAATCTCTTCCATTGCTGCAACCATTTCATTCATACGGATATTACTATGCATAATATCTTCCTTTGTTTCCTGGACAATACTATGTACTTCCGTAGCCTGTGATGCATTATCCTTTGTCTTATTAGCGATATCTGTAACCGAAGCAGATATCTGCTGTATTGCGCTTGCCTGTTCTGTTGAACCCTGTGCAAGTGTCTGGCTCGCTGCTGCTATCTGTTCTGAACCAACTGTTATCTGCTTTGCAGCATTTCTAATAACTCCAAATGCAGTATTATTATCTTTTATAAGCTTTTCTATTGCATTTCCAACAACATCATCTGAAGATGCTGGCACATAATCTATATTAAATTCTCCATTTGATAACTTTTCAAGTGCATCTGCCTGAAGCTTAAGATTATCCACCATATCACAGAAACTAT
Source organism: Lachnospiraceae bacterium (assembly GCA_009774235.1). Classification (GTDB taxonomy): domain Bacteria; phylum Bacillota; class Clostridia; order Lachnospirales; family Lachnospiraceae; genus Butyribacter. The sequence goes on along the minus strand of VSNJ01000082.1, from coordinate 989 downwards.
TATGTAAAACTGCAATTTCATTTTTATTATTACTGTCAACCTTTTTAATTTTATGACCTACATCACCCAATGATATCTTTTTTGCAATTTTTTCAATTTTTAACATAGGAACACATATTGTATTTGACATTATACGTGCCGCAAATATTATACTTAATAAAATAAATATCAGTATTACCAGCATTATAATAATAGAAGCCTCATGCATTTTCCTTACTTCATTAAGTATTGTATTAGCTTTTTTATCAAGGTCATTGATAAGTTCATCAATTAAAGCCTCTGCCCTGTTTGCAGAATCAATGCCATTATTATAAAGATGTCTTCTTGCATCTGGCAGGTTATTTTGCGAAACATACATAAGGCACTGGTCAACATCAGAAAGATATATTTCAATATTATCATGTGCCTCTTTATATTTAGATAATAATTCATCATCTATAAACGCTGCTTCTGCTTTTTTACAAAAAATTTCTATGTTATCCCTTGCAATATTTATATCTTCTATTGCAGAAGATTGTTTTTCAAGATTATTAGCATATAGATAAAGAACATTCCGCAAATCAGACTTTACCTCCTGGAAATATGCAAACCCCATTGATACATCACCTTGTATTTTACCATAATTATTGTAAAGTTTTTCACTTGATTCAAATTCTGTCTGTATTATATGATAATTTCCAGATGCAAGAACCAGGATATACACAAATATTGATGCAAAAGCAATGTGTATAGTAGTTGCAATTTTCAATTTACTCATATTAAAATAGTCCTCCTCTTAATAAAAATTTTGTTTTATAAGTTTAGTACATTATTTCATATCTTTTGTAACCGGAAGTTAAAAACTTATACTTTTACCAGCCTGGATTTCTACTAGAATACTGCCATAAACTACAATATAAATTGATACTGCTGTAATTATAACAAGTATCTGTAAAAATTTATCCATTTCAAAATCCTTTTGTCTTTAACCATTTTAGTAATATAAAAAA
>VSNJ01000081.1 GCA_009774235.1 Lachnospiraceae bacterium | reverse complement strand
TCATTTAATGACAGGTAGAATGTAATTTACAGGTATTTAATTATTAGTTAATACTTATAAAATTTTCTAAACAAATCTATATTATTTTTAGTATAATATTATAGGAAATTAAAAGGGAGGTATTAACGATGACAGAAAACCAGTATAAAAGAGCCAATATGGCTGTATTTCCAATTCTTTTGACATTAGTACTATTAAATTCAGGTATGCTTTTAGCTATGTTAGTATCAGACAGTGCTACAATAAATACATATGTCCAGTTATTAGTGTATTTTGTTACTGCAATTATTATTATAACAGCATATATAACTAATAGGGATAAATATATATGTTCCCTTATACTTTATATGTCTGGTGGCATTATATATATGGTAATGATGTGTTTTAATATGAAACAGATTTCATTTATATATGCGTTGCCAATAGTATTTTCGTATATTGCATATCTTAACAAGAGGCTTATGTATATAAGCAACATTGTAGTTATACTGGCTTATATTATACAGTGTGTAAGGCTTTCAATGGCAGGTGTGTCAGACCAGTATACAATGATTATAGGTATAATTGTGATGTTTCTTTCCGCATTTGCAACTATACGTGTAACAAGACTGCTTCTGCAATTTTTTGAAGAAAATACAAATGTCATAAAAGAAGGTGCAAAAAAGCAGAAGGAAGCTAATGATATTATGTCAGAGGTTGCACAGCAGCTCAATAATAAATTTGAAGCTGCCTCAGAGCTGGTTTCAGTCCTTAGCAGTTCAGTAAGTTCAAATGATATGTCAATGAAAAATATATCAGAAAGCACTGAAAGTACAGCTGAAGCTATACAGAAACAGGCACAGATGTGCAGCGATATTAATGAAGCAACATCAAAAGCAGAAGAAAAGACTCTTGAAATGAAAGAGGATTCTGATATGACAAGGGTTACTATTGATGATGGTGCAAAGGTAGTGGAGAACCTTAAACGCCAGGCACAGACTGTAGATGAGAATAACAGTAATACGGTAGAAGCTACAAAACGTCTTTCGGAAAAAGCTTATGAAGTAGAGGAAATTGTAGGAAGCATAATGTCTATTTCAAGCCAGACAAACCTTCTTGCACTTAATGCTTCTATAGAGGCAGCAAGGGCAGGTGAAGCTGGCAAAGGGTTTGCGGTTGTTGCAGATGAAATACGCCAGCTTTCAGAAGAAACAAAAGATGCAACCAATAAAATTACTGATATTATCAACCAGCTTATACAAGACGTGGAAACAGCAGGACAGAGTATAGAAATATCAAGCCAGTCAATAAGTATACAGAATAATATGATTGATGATACAAAGCAAAGGTTTGGTATAATTGAAAGAAATGTGAAAAACCTTATTAATGGCATACAGGCAACAGAGAAAATTATGAAAGACATTGTAGGTGCAACAAGTATTATTTCTGATAATATAAGCCAGCTTTCTGCAACAAGCGAGGAAGTCTTTGCTTCATCAGCAGAAGGTGTACAGCAGTCAGAACTTTCTGTAAACAAGATGCAGGAATTTGAAGATGTATTAAAAGAAATAAAAGAACTTGCAAGGCAGCTTGAGATTGTTTAAAAATTAAATATTTTACAATTTATGCTGCTCTGGCAATTCCAAATATTTGGAATTGCCAGAGTAATATAGTCTTTGTATAAATTTAACCTTATTAAGTAATCCCTTTAAAATACACGCTTCTTAAGTGGTGGGTTTGATTTACCAGGCTGCCACAATGTGGTAATCTGTTTGGTTGGTTATTAGGCAAGTAGCCATTGCCTGCTTGCAGGCAATGCATATTGCGGATATCCGCTTGACTTTCCAAACACTTATAAGTGTAATTTTTATACATACCTTTATATGGTATGGAAACATGTCTTTAATTATGTTTATAATAAAAAACTGCAAGTTGTGTTCTGTTATGAAGCCCAAGCTTTTCAAGAATCTGGCTTAAATAATTTCTTACAGTCCCTTCGCTAAGGAAAAGTTTAGCAGATATTTCTTTATTGCTAAGCCCATCTGCAATAAGTTCAATAATATTTATCTCACGTTCATTAATATCATATAAAGTATAGTCAAACTTTGATGTAGAACTTATAAGTCCTGGTATTTTAGAAATTATTTCTGTACCAAATACACTTTGTCCAGAATATACAGCTTCAAGTGCAGGAAGTATGCTTTCATAATCTTGTTTTAAAAGATATCCTTTTGCACCAAGTTTAAGTGCCTGTATAATATATTCATCATCAAGAAATGTAGTTAAGAGAAGTATCCTGGCACCAGGATATTTTTTAATAATAGCTTCCGTTGCTTCAAGCCCGCTTAATCCTTTCATCTGTATATCGGTAAGAAGTATATCAGGGTTATATTTTTCATAAAGTTCTATCGCCTCGCTGCCATCAGTGCCAGTTGCTGGGACAGTTACATCACCAGAGGCTTCAAGTATTGCTTTTAAGGCGCTTGTAACAAATTTATCATCATCTATAATTATTACATTCATTTAACAACTCTCCTTAATTTTTAAACACGTTTAAGTATTTTATTATGTTTTGGGAATAGTTATAAATATACAAAAGCCATTATTTGTATGGATTTTTAATGTACCATTCATCAGGCTTACCCTTGAAAATATATTAGAAATCCCTATGCCTGGGATATTCTGTGTATCCTGTGTATATATGCTGGTATCCATATATTTTGCAGTTGTGCCATTATCTTTTATTACAAGCTGGTACATTGCAGGATGTTCCCTTAGTAATATATCCACATTAGTTGCGTTGCTGTGTTTATATATATTATTAAGCCCTTCTTTAACTATTGATATAAATGAGAATTTAATATCACGTGGCAAATCAGTACCCATATCATAAGAAAGGTTTATATTACAAAAATTAAAATTATTTACAACAGTTTCAACACTTTCTTTTAAGTTAACAGAGTCATCATGCAGGTTATGTACACTTTCACGTATGCTAGTCATAGCCAGGTCTAATGATTCATGCAGGTTATCAAGGGGTTCGCGGCAATTTTCATCTTTATTAACTGCTTTAAGTGCACCTGTAAGTAGTATTGAACGTGAAAGCAGGTGTCCAACATTATCATGTATTTCTCTTGCAATCCTGTTTCTTTCTTTAAGGGTTGCATTGTAAATTTCATAATCCTGTTTTTTGAGAAGTGACTGGTTTCTGGATTTTAAGAGGATAGCCTGTTCTGTGCTGTCATCCCTTGTTTTATGGCATATAACGGTTAATCTGTTAATCTTGTATTGTATATATTGTATATAAAAAGCAGACACTATTCCCCAAAATACTGAACAATAAAGTATGGGGCTGGTTTTATAAAAGTTAAATACTGGGTGTACAATAAATATTATAAGTGTAATAAACATCTGTGGACATGGAAAACATGCAGCATTATACAATATTAATGGTGACATAACTATAAAGCCAGGGAATGCCAGTGCAATTATACCATAAATGCCTGATGTTATAAATGTAAAATATTTGTTCTGCCAAAAATATGAAAGAGAAGACAGTATTATAGACAAAACCACCATAATTATAGAAGAAATAGAAAAAAATTCTATATTATTTGTTGTAAATATACTTAAAATACAATATGTAAAAATAATAATTTGTCCTGCTGGCATATACAAATAACCCTCATTTCTTTAAGGTATCACCTTTGTTTTATTAATTCTATTTTAATTGTTAATATAGTTTTATGGAAATGTTTAACTGGAATATGTAACCTGTATTATATTCCAATTTGTAAAATATAAAGATAACATAAATATTATATCTTATAAAATGACATTTGTCATCTTCTTGTATTGACATGTGGCACTTCCAATTTGTTTTCATTAATTGTATATTTATATCACAGAAACAGGAAAAAGGATTTTTAAATATGGAGGAATTATAAATATGGTTAAAGTAGAGAGTTTAGTTAAAAGATATGGAAACCTGGTGGCACTTGACCATTTAAACCTTGAAATAAATGAAGGAGAAATTTTTGGGCTGCTTGGACCTAATGGAAGCGGCAAGACAACAACTATAAGCTGTATGCTTGCACTGTTAAAATATGACAAAGGCAATATTGAAATACTTGGAGAAAAGATAAGACCTGATAATTACAATGTTAAAAGGCAGATAGGTATTGTACCACAGAATATTGCAGTGTTTGATGAACTTTCTGTATATGAAAATATTGATTATTTTTGTGGGCTATATATTAAAAACAAGGCTGAAAAAAAGAAATTAAATAATGAGGCTATAGAATTTACAGGGCTTGAAAAATATACAAAGATGAGGCCAAAACAGCTATCTGGTGGACTTCTTAGAAGACTTAATATTGCATGTGGCATAGTACATAAGCCAAAGCTTGTTATTATGGATGAACCAACTGTTGCAGTAGACCCACAGAGCCGTAATAAAATTCTTGAAGGTATACAGGAACTTAACAAGAATGGAAGCACAATTATTTATACATCACATTATATGGAAGAAGTAGAACAGATTTGTACAAGGATTGCAATTATAGATGGTGGAAGATGTATAGCAGAAGGGACTAAAGAAGAATTAAAAAGCATGATAAAAACAGGCGAAACAATTACTGTAGAAAATATATTTATAAGTGAAACGCAGCTTTCAGAAATAAATACCATACAGAATGTATTTGAAGTGCAGTATATAGATAATATACTTGTTGTAAGGTGCAGCAGTGCGAAGCATAACCTTGTAAAGCTTATGAATTACCTGCAGGATAATGATATAACATTTGGAAGGGTATTTTCAGAACTTCCTACCCTTAATGATGTATTTCTTGAAATAACTGGCAAGAAGTTAAGAGACTGAAAAAGTAGTGGTTTATAGGAGGGAAGTGTGAAAAAACATATACGGAAGTTTTTTCATACGGCACTTTGTATATGTGTGTTGCTTGGTACAAAGTTGCTTATGTGCAAAAAGCAGCACAAAATGGGGGATTAATATGTTTCATTTAATAAAATATTGTTTAATTACTATTATCAGGGAAAAGTCAGTGGTTTTCTGGTCAATGCTTTTTCCAATACTGCTTGGTACACTGTTTTATATGTCATTTGGAAGCCATAAGACAGAACTTGAAACTATAGATGTTGCTCTAGTAGAAATAGATAATTCAGAAATGTCACAAAACTTTATTAAATTTCTTGAAATGATAGAGGATGATAATGACAAACTGGTTTCTTTAGAAAAGTTGTCTAAAGAAAAAGCAAATGATAAACTGGAGAATATGGAAGTTACAGGTATATATTATGCTTGTGAAGAACCAGAACTTATTGTTACAGGCAATAATATAAACAGCAGTATACTTAAATCTTTGTTAGATACGTTTAACAGGCAGGCACAGATGTATATAGATATTGCAATGGAAAATCCTGCAAAAATTGAAGAAGTTATAAATACTGGATACAAGGAATTTGTTAATGAAACAACATTGACAGGAAAGAGCGTGGATGGTATGGTGCAGTATTTCTATTCACTTATTGGAATGGCATGTATGTTTGGAAGTTTTATAGGTTATCTGGTATCTACACAATTACAGGCTAATGTTACAGCTTTGGGACTGAGAAGGGCAGTTTCTGCTGTTAGCAAGTTTAAACAGATTATAGCAAGTGCTTTTGCAGCAGTATTTGTGCATTATGTAAGCCTTGCAGTTCTTCTTTCATATTTACATTTTATATTAAAGATTGATTTAAGTGGAAATATATTTAAGTTAATTGGGATATGTTTAACAGGAGGTTTTATAGGAGTAAGCCTTGGCATATTGGTTGGTACGCTTTCAAAACTTCCAGATGGCATGAGAATAGGAATACTTGTAGCAGAGGGGCTTGTATTAAGTTTTCTTGCTGGTCTTATGATTAGTGGGATTAAAGGGCTGGTTGAAGAAAACTGTCCAATATTAAATAAAATTAATCCAGCTGCAGTTATTACAGATGCAATATACAGTGTAAGTGTTTATGATGACCCTGGAAGGTATACAACAGATATAGTTATATTAATTATAATGTCTCTGGTTGTGGGAATTGTTACATTTATAATTACCAGGAGGGAATGTTATGACAGTATTTAATTGTTATATGAAGATTACCAGAAAAAATATTGGAATGATAATAATGTATTTTGGTATATTTATTGGAATAAGCATTGCAATGCTTTATGCTACCAAAGAAAGTGAAAGTGAAAACACGTTTATGGATGCAAAGCTTTCAGCAGGCATTGTTGACAATGATAAAAGTGAGATTTCAAAATATATGATAGAATATTTATCTAAGCTGCATAATGTGGAAATAATGGAAGATGACACAAGTGTACTTCAAGAGAAGATGTACTATAATAAAGAAGATATAATTATACAAATACCGAAGGGGTTTTCAGATAATTTTTTAACAGGTGGTGCGTCAGTTAGTGTTACACAGCAGCCAGGGCAATTTTCATATATGTATATTGAAAGCCAGATAAATGATTTTATTAACCGTATGGTAAAATACAATCTTGCAGGCTATGCAATGGATGAATGTTTTCAAAAGGTTTCAGATATCAAAGAAAGCAAAACCAGTCTTATGGATATTAATGGAAATGGTGGACAGATGCCAGATTTTGCTTACTTGTTCCAGTTTTTCCCATACATAAGTATAGCAATACTAGGCCAGGTGCTTGGTATTATAGTGTGTTCATTTAGAAAAAGGGAAGTTAAAAACCGTATAGCAGCATCAGCAGTTCCGTTATACAGACAGTCACTAGAATCGTTCCTGGCATTTATTGTAATAGGTGTGCTGGTATGGGCAGGATTTGTTGCAATGGTTTTTGCATTAAGAGGGGATGAACTAATAAATAATGGTAATATGGTATATTATATATTAAATTCATTTGTTGTAATGATATTATCACTTTCTATAGCGTTTTTAGCAGGTACACTCGCAAAAAAATCAGAAATGGTGAATATGATAATTACACCTATATCACTTTTTATGTCATTTTTAGGAGGTGTGTTTGTACCATTGTCATTCCTTAACAGCACAGTAAGGAAAGCGGCAAAGTTTATACCTGTATACTGGTATGAGGAAATAAATAATAAGTTAAGTGAATATGCAGAAATCCCAAAAGATGTTATAAAAGAAGTATTGGGAGGTATGGGCATACAAGTGCTTTTTACAATAATGTTCATAGCAGTAACCCTGGCTATAAGCAGATACCAGAGACAAGAGAAATAGTTTAAGAAAATCTTAAAGTTGTTTAATATTTTATTAATTATATGTTTAATCTATTGAATACCTTGTGGTAATTCTGGTATGCTATATCAATGTAAAGATAATAGCTTGCTAGAATTATTGCGAGGTGGTTTAAATGAGTAAATTTCTTAATAATTTTCAAAGTACAATGAGCATGACGTTTCATGGAATGTTTGCCATAATATGGCTGCTGCTGGTTCCAGGTATTGTGTTCTGGGGAATCCGCAGTGATTTATGGATTTTGGTTCCTGTGCTGGCGTTAACAGTTGTTCTGGTATTGTATAAAAAGAAGTCTGAAGCTTTAAAGAATTTTAAGACCTGGGCAGTGAAATATACAAGCAGGTATTCTGTTATTACAGTTGCAATATTTTTAATGGTAGTACAGATTATATTACAAATGTATGTTGGTTATGAGATGGCAGTAACTCCTGCTGGTGACAGGGAGATTATATTTAAACAGGCAAGTGAAATGGCATTAAGTAATATATTTAAAACAAGTGATGAATACAACTTTTATTTTCTACGTTATCCTAATAACCAGATGTTGCTGGTGCTTGAAACATTTTGGTTTATGTTATTAAAGGCAGCAGGTACAAGTAATTTTCTTTATGGAAATATGGTTTTAAATATACTTGCAGTTGACCTTGCAGTAATATTGTGTATGGTTTTAATAAATAGGAAATATGGAAAGAATGCTGCAATACTTTTCCAGGTAATGGCACTTTTATTTATACCATTTTACACATATATACCATTTGTTTATACAGATACACTGGTACTTCCTATAGTTGCAGGGATTTTATTATGTTACCAGTTTATAGAAGAATACTGGAGAAAGAAATATGCAATATTTTATATTTTACTTATAATAATGGGTATACTTACATGGTTTGGGTATGAATTAAAACCAACTGTTGCAATTATTACTATTGCATGTGTTATCCATATGCTGTTTGTAAAAAGTGGAAAGAGGGGTATTATTGGTGCACTGGCAGTTATTATTGTTTTTGGTGCATGTTTTAAGGCGTATAATGTGGTTATAAATGAAGTTAATATAGTTGACCAGGCTGATTATGATAAAGAAAACTTTCCATATTCGCACTGGATTATGATGGGGCTTAAAGGAACAGGAAATTATAATCTTAAGGACAGGGAATATACAAGTTCATTTGAAACCAAAGAAGATAAAGAGAAAGGTAATATCCAGATGATAAAAAAACGTCTGGAAGATTACGGAATAAAAGGATTGCTGGTACACCAGTATATTAAGGCAGTAAGTACATGGTCAAATGGGAAATATGATATGGAGTTCCATCTTGACCGCCAGCCTGTAAGAAATTCGTGGTTACAGCAGGTATTTTTTAAAGATGGGAAATTTTACACATTGTATGATATATATTGTACATTGTACCAGTGGACACTACTGGTATTTATTGTCATATCTGTTATATATGGATTTATAAAACGGGAAACTGGTTCTGCTGCAATGTGGAAGCTTGCCTTGTTTGGGCTGTTCCTTTTTCTGTCAATATGGGAAACAAAAGCACGGTATGTAATGCATTTTATACCAGTTATGATGCTGATAACTATAGATATGCTTGTTAAAATTAAAAGACGTTATGTACATTAATAAAAAGCGGGCGTGCTAGCGCCTGCTTTTTTATCACTGGTTGTTTTTTATATTAAATAAATATATAATATAAAAGGCAACAATATAATAAGGAAGGGATATTGTATTTATGGACAGGATACTTATAGTTGAGGATGACAACAATATAAACCAGATGGTATATGAGATGTTTAATAAGTGTGGATATAAATGTACAAGTGCTTTTTCAGGGACAGAGGCTTTGCTTAGAATGGAAAACAGCAATTTTGATTTAATTATTCTTGACCTGATGCTTCCAGGTATGCCTGGTGATGAAGTATTAAAAAATATAAGGGAAAAAAGCAAAGTGCCTGTTATTGTGCTTTCTGCAAAAGATGAGCTTGATACAAAAGTGGATTTGCTTAAACTTGGAGCTAATGATTATATGACAAAACCCTTTGCGCTTAAAGAACTTGAAGCAAGAGCTCTTGTACAGCTTAGGGACAGCAAAGAAAACAGCCAGGATGGTATTATAGAGTTTAATAATCTTAAATATGATATTCAGAAGAAACAGGTTACTATTGACGGGCAAAGTCTCTCCCTTACAGTGCATGAATTAAAGATTATGGAACTTTTGCTTCACCATCCAGGCCGTGTTTTTTCTAAAAATGAAATCTATGAATATGCATGGGATGACTATTATATAGGTGAAGATAAGACAATAAATGTACATATAAGTAATATAAGGCAGAAGATTAAAAAGATTACAGATACAGAATATATAGAAACTGTATGGGGACTTGGATTTAAATTTGCATCTTTATAAATATTTCTTTAACTTTTCTTTAAACTTTTTTGGAGGTTTCTTTTATTTTCAGGTGTATTATATGTATTAAAGAAATACAAACAATATTAAAGCGTATAAGCGCAGAAATGAGGAAAGTTATGGAGTATGTACTGAATACAGAAAATTTATGCAAGCAGTATTCAAAATATCTTGCAGTTGATAATGTAAGCCTGCACATTAAACGTGGTGAAATATATGGTTTTATTGGAAAGAACGGTGCTGGTAAAACAACATTTATGAAAATGATATGTGGGCTGGCATTTCCTACAAGTGGTGAAATAGAACTGTTTGGCGCAAAAGGAAATGCTATTAACAGGCATAGGACAAGGATTGGTAACCTGATTGAGGAACCAGGGATATTTCCAAATCTTAGTGGGATTAATAATTTAAAATGTAAATGTTATGCCCTTGGAATTTATAGGAAAGGGTATGCAGAACATCTTATTGAAATGGTTGGGCTTAAAGATGCAGGAAAGAAGAAAGCCAGGAAGTATTCACTTGGAATGAGGCAGAGGCTTGGTATTGCAATGGCTCTGGCTGGAGAGCCAGACCTGCTTATACTGGATGAGCCAATTAACGGGCTTGACCCACAGGGAATTGCAGAAGTAAGGGATATGCTGCTTAAATTAAAAACTGAAAAGAATATGACAATTATGATTTCAAGCCATATACTGGAAGAACTTTATAAGATTGCAGACACATTTGGTATTATAAATAACGGGAAGCTTGTACAGGAACTTTCCAGGGAAGAACTTTCAAATAAATGTAATGATTATATTGAAATAATAGTTAATGACAGCGCAAAAGCATGTACTAATATAGAGAAACTTGGGTTTAATGATTACAGTGTTATGGAAGATGGCTCTATCCATATTTATAAAGAGCTAGAAAGACTTGGAGAAATTAATAGAGAGCTGGTACTATCAGGCTGTACAGTAAATTCAATAAAAGTAGTACAAGAGAACTTAGAAAATTATTTCCTTAATCTTACAGGAGGTGTACAGAATGCTTAATCTTATAAGAATGAATTTATTCAGGATGGTTCATACAAGAGGTCTGATAGTTGTATTTGTTTTGTTAATGGGATTTTCAGTTTTAAATGGTTCTATGTCTGCATATTACAGTGAAGAGATGGCAAAAGAAATAGAAGAGCAAAAGACTGGTGCACAGCAAGAAAATCCAGGCCTGGTTATTGAAGAAAATGGAGAACAGATAGAAAGTGTGGGAATTACAATAAATACCCCTATAGAAGAAGATGGTTCATTAAGTGATTATATTTTTATTTATTGTGAAGAACTTAGCAGTGGTATATTGTTGTTATTTATACTTATAGGAGCAGTGTTATTTTTCCGTGGGGATGAAAAGTGTGGTTTTCTAAAAAATATTGCAGGACAGACAAAGCACAGATATAATATATTCTTTTCAAAACTTATAACTGTTGGAATTTATACATTTGTATGCATGGTTTGTTATATGTTTGTAGAGTATATTGTATTTAATACTTTGATAGAAACTGATATAAATTTTGGTGTAAAACATATTCCAGAGGCGTTAAAAGTATTTGCACTTGAATATCTTATCCATATGGCACTTATAAGCGGACTTTTATTAATAACTGAACTTACAAAAAGTACAGCAGCAGCGGTAACTATAGGGATTTTAAGCGTTATGGGAATATGTAGCATGTTATTTTCAGCAATAGTACAGAAAATTTTCCATATAAATTTCAATGTAGCAAAATATTATCTTACTACAAGTATGTCTAATGTAAATATTGGCATGGATGGGGATATTATTAAACTTGCACTTGGTGTAGGTATAACATTTTTTATTATATATAATATTGCAAATGTATACTGGTTTTCACATAAAGATATTGTGTAATGGTGGTATAATATGGAAGTAAAACTTATTACAACGGTAGTTATATTAAGTATATTATTAATAATTACTATAGTGAAATATATTTTATACAGGCGGCAGATAGTTAATATCTGCCGCCAGATGGCGTTTATAAGAGAGAATAATACTAATAAAATTATTTATAATGATATTATAGAACGTGAAGTTTTGAAACTTACAGACCTGGTAAATCTTATGTGTGAGGAACACAAGGCAAAAGAAAATATTTTAAAAGAGAAGGACAGACGGCTTAAAAATGCACTTGCTGGAATTTCACATGATATAAGGACTCCGCTTACTTCACTTAAAGGCTATTTTGAACTTTTAGAAAGTGAAACCGATATTAAAAAAAGACAAATATATAATGAGGTAATTAATAAAAAGCTCACAGACCTGACAGAACTTTTAGAAGAACTTTTTATGTATACAAAACTCCAGAATGAAGAATATATACTGGAGTTAAAAGAAAATAATTTTACCCAGATTGTACTTGGGACTCTTTTTTCATTTTATAATGAGTTTAAAAAGAAAAATATTACTGTGGATGTTGATATAGATGAAGAGCCCGTAATGCTGCTTTGTAATGATATAGCAGTTAAAAGAATGGTTTCTAATATACTGAAAAATGCAATGCTGCATGGAAGTGGAAATATTAATATAATATATAAAATTAAAAGTGGAAGTGTGGAATTTTGCTGCAGGAATAGTATAAATACACCAGAAGAGATAGATATTTCACAGGTATTTGACAGGTTTTATAAGGCAGATACTGCAAGAAACAGGGGCTCAACAGGGCTTGGGCTGTCTGTAGCAAAGGAACTGGCAGACAGGATGGGTGGATTGGTAAAAGCTTCAATAGAAAATGGGGAGTTTGTTATAAGGCTTGTTTTTAAAACAATATAATGAGCCAGCATGTATATTTTGCCATTGTCATAATATCCTGAAATAAGAAAAAACAGAGTAGTGCAGGCCAGGTATGTTTATTATGGAATATTTTATAGTATATAACAACAGCTTGTTTTATCTGGGTTTTTCAGGTTAAAATTTTTACAGCCTTGTATCTTTCCTGACACTTTGCTATAATAGAAAAGTGTTGTTTAGATGAAAAATAATTCCAGGAGGATAAAGATGTACAATATTTTAAAGGATTTTCTAGAACCAAACCAGATAGCGGTAGTTGGTATTCTTGTAGCGTTTGTGCTTACATTTGCTGGTCTTAGATTCCCGTTTCCATTCCTGCCCGTTGACCATGGCAGGGAGTTTGCTGTAAATGGCGCACTTTCAAAGGGAAAGACAAGGGGTGTTGGATTTACATTTGTAATAGTATTTATAGCCTGTTCATTGCTTTTTATGCCGATAAGCAGAGAATACATAATATATTGCATATTATTACTGGCAGTAATGCTTAGTGGTTATCTTGATGATGCTTCAAAGACACCTTGGAATGAGTATAAGAAGGGTATTATTGATTTAGCAATATCTATAATGACAATGTGGACTTTTGTAAATTATAATCCAGGTTTATTAAAGATACATATAGGTACTTTTATTATAGATATACCTGTACCAGTTTATTTTATACTTGGTATTATACTTTTATGGGTATCTATTAATGTTACAAACTGTACAGATGGTGTTGACGGGCTTTGCGCAAGTCTTTGTTGTGTTGTAATATCTTCTTTTACAGTAATTTTTGCAAAAGAGCTTGGGTATTATGTAATTACAGGTTTTATATTTGTATCTGTGCTTCTTGCATACCTTTATTTTAATTCATCTCCAAGCAGTATGCTTATGGGGGATGCGGGTTCAAGGGCACTTGGATTTTACATAGCCATAATTGCTATGAAAACAGGGCATCCACTGGCATATATATTACTTGCACTGGTTCTTATACTTGATGGTGGTCTGGGTCTTGTCAAAGTATCACTTAAAAGGTTCCTGAAAATATCAATATTAACCAATACAAGGACGCCTTTGCATGACCATGCAAGGAAAAATAAAGGCTGGTCTGATACCCAGGTTGTATTTAGGTATATTATATTCCAGATAATATGTGCTTTAATTGCATATATTATAGTTGCAATAAAGTAAAAATTTAAAAAATAAGTAAAATTGTGGTTAAAGTGAACAGGCGGCTATTATATAGAATAGCCACCTGTTTACTTAATTATACTAGTAATATACTGTTTTACTGGGAGATATCTTGTTTTGTTTTAATTGTAATTCCATTGTCACATTGCAGGTTTGGATTAACCAGCTTACTTTTAAGATATGGGCACTTACTTATATCAAGTTCTTTAATTTTATTACCTTCACAATGTAGTTCACTGATTTCTGGATTATTTGTTATATCTAGCGAATCCAGTTTATTATTTCTGCAGTCAAGATATCTAAGACCGGATAGTTTTGTTAAATCTAATTTATCAAGCCCGCAGCTGCTGCATAATAAAGTATATAGAAATTTTACATTATCAAGTGAAAGCCCTGATAGTGGGTTGTTACTGCAATTAAATTCTGAAAGCTCTTTATTGGAAGATAAATCCAGGCTGGTTATTTTATTGTTATTACATTGCAGTAATGAAAGTTTTGTACATCCGCTTATATCAATTTCTGTTAAATTGTTATTACTACATATAAGTTTGTCCAGTACAGGTTTATTACCAAGCAGCAGCCCTTTGCCAGATAATTCTCCATTATCACATTCAATACGTTGTAGTTTACTATTGTTCTTTAAATTTAGCTTTTCAAGTTTATTTTCACTGCAAAGCAAAGTATTTAGTTTTTTAATAGAAGTAAAATTAAGTTCTTTACATCCATTTCCATTTATATTTAACCAGCTAATGTTATTAATATTGTCAAGATTAATTACTGTAAGTTTGTTGCCATCAAGTTCAAGTGAATCCAGCTTTTGGTTATTAGATAAGTCTATTTTGCCAAGTTTATTATTGGACAAGAATAATGAATCCAGCTTTTTATTATTAGATAAATTGATTTCTTTAAGTTTGTTGTCATTAAGGAACAAAGTTACCAGGTTCTTGTTTTTAGATAAATCTATTTTATTAAGATTACTTGAATTTAAAGAAAGGGTGGTTAGTTTGGTAAATTTTCTTATATCAAATCCAAGTTTTATCTTATTTCCCCCGCCAGCACGGAGATAACGGAGATTTGTACATCCATATATAACCAGTTTATTAAGTTTTGCTTTTTTTCTTACAGCACATCCATATTCAACATCAGGACAGTCAATTTTTTCTAATGATTTGTTATCTTTTATAACCAGTTTTTTAAGTCCTTGGTTAGAATCAATAATTATAGTTTTCAGGTTATTAAATACAGGAATTTCTATACTGCCTGTAAGTCCACATTCTTCCCATGTAATTGATTCAAGATTTCCCTTCTTATCCCATGTATAGTGTCTGTCATATTCTATATCTGCGGAAAGCGTTGCACCTTTTTTAATCTGTTCATTTACGATTTTCTTAAGTTTTGCAATATCTGCTTTGTTTTTGCTGGCAGCCCTGGTATGTTTTGGAATGGTTAAAAATATTCCAGCAAAAATTATTGTTAAAATAAAAATTTTATTTATCTTTTTCATATTTTGTACCAAGTATACAAACACAAATGGTAAAGAATGGTGTTTGCATTTTGTATCCTTTCCTATTTTTTTATAATTTAGCTATCTGTGGTAATATTTATCTTTATTGTATAATTGTTGTTTCTGCATCATATGTAAAAGACTCCTTGTCTGTTTCAAGAAGTTTTGGGCAATTACTTAAATCGAGGCCTGTTATATTATTGCCTTTGCAAAGCAGTTTCCTAAGCTTTTTATTATTGGAAAGGTCTAGTGAAACCAGCTGGTTATTACTACAGCTAAGGATATCCAAGTTAGTTAAACTTGAGGTATTTAATTCTTTTAAATTGTTATTTTTACAATATAATTTAATAAGGCTGGTTGTTTTATCAAGATTTAATTCTGTAAGACCGCAGTCACTGCAGTTAAACCTGGTTAAAGCAGTACACCCGTTTAAATCAATACTTGTTAATTTTTTATTATTATGGCAGTCCATAAATGTAAGCTCCGGTTTTTCACCAAGCAGCAGTCCGCCATCAGATAATACCCCATCTGCAGTCCGCAGTGAAACCAGTTTTTTTGAATCACTTAAATCAAGTTTTGTTAATTTTGTACTTTCACATGTGAGAATTTTTAAATTTTTTAAAGTAGTGAAATAGAATTCTGTACATGGATTAAAGCTTATATCCAGATATTCAGTTTTAGTATTGTTTTTAATATCAATAGCAGAAAAATTATTAAAATCTAAAACCAGGGTCTGGATATTTTTATTATTAGATAAATCTATTTTTTTAAAATTATTATTTGAAATATCTAACCTTGTTAATTTTTTATTATTTGATATGTCCAAATTTTTAAGGTTGCAGAAATGTAGGTTTAATTCTTTTAAGTTAGTATACCTGCTTAAATCAAGACCAGAACTTCCAGTTTTTATTTTATTAGCATTATATATTGTTATGGATTTAAGGTTAATACAGCCTTTTATTTCAATTTTATCATATGGAAAATAAACAGACTGTTCATTTTCGTAATCTTCATAACCAGAAAATGTAATCTCTTCTAATGATTTGTTATCTTCTACAGTTATACTTTTTAATTCCTTATTGCGGCTTATTTTCAGGGATTTTAATTTATTAAATGAAGGGATTTTAATATCTCCAATAAGATTACAATAATCCCATGAAATTGATTCAAGCCTGCCGTTTTTATCCCATGTATAATTGTAATCATTTTCTATATCTTTGGAAATGGAAGCTCCTTTTTTTAGCTGTTCATTTACAATTTTCTTGAGTTTAGCTATATCATTTGCATTTCTTTTGGCTGCTTTTGCATTGGTGGGAAGGATTAATACAAGGCAGAAAAATGTGATAAATATGGTTATTATTTTTTTCATAGTTATTTACATATCCTTTCTAAAAATATTGTTTCTATTATTTTAACATAATTATTATACTGGAATTATTAAATTTTCTTTAATCCATAAAATACAATATTTATAAAATAAAACATATGATATACTTATCTTTTTATTACATATATAGTATGCATATGTGTTTTTTAATCTTACAGGACATTGCTTTTTAAGGTTTTATATAGTAAAATAATATTATGCTAGTCTTAGGCAAAATTATCCAGAAGGGGATGATAAGTATAGCGGTAATAAGGACAGTCCTTATAATTGATGATAATAAAGAAGACAGAGAAATGATATCTAGTTTTTTAAATGGGGACTATAATATTATAGAACCAGAAGACAGTAAAGATGCTATCAGGGTTTTGGATGCCAATGCAGGTATAATTGCTGCTGTTATTCTGGATATTACTTCAGATGTGAAATCAGGATATGGTTTTTTGCATATTATGAAGAAGAGGAAAAACCTTTCAAAGATTCCTGTTATAATAACAGCGGTTACAGATAATGATGAACTGGAGATTAATGCATTATCAATGGGTGCAGGTGATTTTATCTATAAGCCATACAATCTGGTAGTATTACAGAAACGCCTTGATAATATTATCAAGCTTAGTGAGAATGCATCAATGGCAAAATATCTACAAAAAGACCGGCTTACAGGTGTATATTCAGAAGAAATATTCTGTAAAAAAGTTTCATATATGCTTTTGGAAAATTCTGGGCTGGAATATTGTATTGTATATTCTGAT
>VSNJ01000080.1 GCA_009774235.1 Lachnospiraceae bacterium | reverse complement strand
GCCGCAGAGCAGAAAACAATGCGGAATAAGGCAGGACAAAACGCCATGCGTACAATGGGACAGGACGGCTTGCAGGAGGTTCAAGGGACTGCAAGCCGTCCCGCTGTTTCTGCTACTCATTCTACTCCTGTCAAGACCGAAACGCCCCAGACGGCGGCAAACTCACTAATAAAGACCAGACAACAGGGAAAGCGGACGATAAAGACAACCGCCAGAAATGCGGAAAAGTCCGTCAAGACCACAGCAAAAGGGACGGTCAAGGCGACGGAAAAAGGCGTGAAAACTGCAAAGGCGACATCCAAGACAGCGATTAAGACCACGGAGCAGACTGCAAAGGCGGCGCAGAAAACGGCGAAAGCATCTGCCAAAGCCGCCCAGAAAGCGGCGCAGACGGCAAAAGCCACTGCAAAGGCGACAGCCGAAGCGACGAAAGCCACGGTCAAGGCTACCATTGCGGCGGTCAAGGCAATCATAGCGGGGACAAAAGCGTTGATTTCTGCCCTTATCGCGGGCGGCTGGATTGCCATTGTGATAATCATTATCGTCGTCCTGCTTGGGTGCGCCGTTTCCCTGTTCGGGGGCGGCAGCGACAGCACTTCCTATACCCCTGTCAGTGCGGAAGTGGAAGCCTACACGCCGCTGATACAAAAGTATGCGAAGCAGTACGGCATCCCCGAATATGTGGAGCTTATCAAGGCGGTGATGATGCAGGAAAGCGGTGGACGTGGACTTGACCCGATGCAGGCGGCGGAGGGGAGCTTCAACAAGAGATACCCCCATGAGCCGAACGGCATCAAAGACCCCGAATATTCCATCGAGTGCGGCGTGCAGGAACTGAAAGCCGCCCTTGTTTCAGCCGAGGTGGAGAACCCGATTGATATGGAGCGCATCAAGCTCGCCTTGCAGGGCTACAACTTCGGCAACGGGTATATTTCATGGGCAAAGACCAACTACGGCGGCTATTCCTATGCAAATGCGGTGGAGTTTTCCGCTATGCAGGCACAGCGGCTCGGTTGGGAGAAATACGGCGACACGCAGTACCCCGCCCATGTGCTGCGCTACTATCCATACGGGAGGGCGTTTACAAGCGGAGGAAACCAAGCCATTGTGGAGGTTGCATTGACGCAGCTCGGCAACGAGGGAGGTCAGCCTTATTGGAGCTGGTACGGCTTTGGCGGGCGTGTGGAATGGTGTGCATGTTTTGTGTCGTGGTGTGCCGACCAGTGCGGCTATCTGGAAAGCGGCATTATCCCGAAATTTTCCCTTTGCTCAGACGGCGTAAACTGGTTTAAGAGCAAAGGACAGTGGCAGGATAAGAACTATGAGCCAACGGCAGGAAATATTATCTTTTTTGATTGGGATGGAGATGGAACAATCGACCATGTGGGTATTGTAGAGAAAAGCGAGAATGGTGTTGTTTATACCGTGGAGGGCAATTCTGGCGATGTCTGCAAGCAAAAACAATACGCTGTCGGTAGTAGCGTTATTTATGGTTACGGCTTGCCAGTTTACTAAAATAGGGCGAAAGAAAAACCAGAGGTTTTTATTCCTCTGGCTCTTTTGCCTTACATAGCCCGTTTACGGTTGCTTCTATGACGGACAGCTCCTTGTCATTCAATCGGTCAAGCAAAGTGTCCAAATGCCTGCGGACAGAACTTTTAACTGCCGTCTTGTCCGAATGTATGTACTCGTCAACCGAAATGTCAAATATCATAATAAGTTGAAAAAACAACTCAATGCTTGGATATTGTCCCTCATTTTCAATTGCTTGGAGATGTCTGGGGTTGTAGTCAACAATACGGGCAAGCTGTTCTCTGGTCATGCCTTTGGCTTTTCGAGCTTTCTTAATTGCTTGTCCTATGGGTGTAAAATCAAAGTCAAAATCGTTGTTTCTCTCGTCCATAAGTTCACCACCTATACTCTGAAATTCTTACCCTTATATTTTACAGAGATGTGGCTTCTGATTAAACGCTGTGAAATCTCTTGGTATAAGATATTTAATAGCCCGTATTGAGATATAAAAGTTCGTGTTTACACAGTTGATATTATTCGTTTGACCGCTTATAATGGATGCAATACATTTGGGAGGCTAATTATGTTTGAGTATATGACGGTGCAGGAAGCCGCAAAGCTTTGGAAATTATCTGAACGACGGGTACAGAAATTATGTGAGACCAATCGGATTGATGGAGTAGTTCGTTTGAGCCGAATATGGTTAATACCTCGAATAGCTAAAAAACCTGCGGATGCCCGAAGAAAAGAAAACAAATTAGAAGAAATTCATACAGATGACAAATAGGAATGCCACAATAAGGGCGGAGGTGAAATGGTATGGCAAAAATTTTGGTAGTTGAAGATGATGAACTGACAAATGAAACAGTCAGCGAATATTTTCGTGATATGGAGCATACTGTCGTTTCAGTCTTTGATGGAGAAACGGCAGTTGAATCATTTAATACAGATAAAATCGACCTTGTAATACTGGATATTATGCTACCGAAAATGAGTGGATTGAACGTCCTGAAGCAAATCAGAAAAAGTAGTTCTATTCCCGTGATTATGTTGACAGCTATGGACGATACAGATACACAGATTATGAGTTTTGATGGTTTGGCTGACGATTATGTAATAAAACCATTTTCCATTGTTCTTCTTGGTAAAAGAGTGACAGCTTTGCTCCGCCGTGTCGGGAAAACTGAACCCGAAAAGATATGGCAGCAAGGAGATGTAATGGTTGATTTTTCTGGTTTTTCGGCAGAAAAAGCAGGAATATCGGTTGATATTTCACCGAAGGAAGTATTGTTGCTGAAAATGTTGGTGGAGCATCCAGGTGTTGTTTTGACGAGAGAACAGATATTAAACTATATTTGGGGTATAGATATTCCGCTAAATGATAGAACAATTGACACTTACGTAGGACGCTTGCGGAAAAAGTTGGATTTGGACTGTATTCAAACGATAAAAGGTGTGGGATATAAATTTGAGGTGAAGCGATGAAATTATTTCAAAAAAACTTTTTATATACGCTTTCCATTATGGTGTTGATTACCTTGTTGGGGCATTGCCTGATTTACCTTCTCATTCCCACAATTTACACCAATCAAAAGGAAAAGCAGGCAATAGAAATCAGTAATGAAATCGTGCGAAAATTACAGGAATCTGAGTCCAAAACACCTCAAGAACTGGTTGAGCAATACGCAAAGAAAAGCAAGTCATGTATCTCCCTTTCCTATGAAGGAGAGCAATATGTTTTTGGGGCTTTTTATATTGAGGATGTACTGAATGGGAACGGGAAGAATTATTCGTTTCAGGCATCTCCTGATGGTAAACTGGAAAGTTCTAATACATTTCCTCAAATTACAAACCAAGGCATAGAGGGATTAACACCATTCCTTTCCACACAATTTGTAAAAAAGACCTCGACATTTATGGATGCTTATGATAAAGAATGTAGTTTACAGATTGTAATGACTTTACAGCCGGTTGGCGAAGTTAAAGGCGTTGTTCTTGAAATACTTCCGTTTACCCTGATAATTTGTGTACTGATTTCTGTTATTGTTGCTTTGTGGTATTCCAGACGGATGACAAAGCCAATCACAGAAATATCAAATGCAACCAGTCGTATGAAGAAGTTGGAACGCACGATTATCTGTCCTGTGACATCAAAAGATGAAATCGGGCAGCTTGCTCAAAATGTAAATTCGTTATATAGGGAGTTGCTTACTTCTATTGATGACCTACATGCTGAAATTGAACATGTCAACGAGGTAGAGCAATCCAAGATAGACTTTATGCGAGCAGCTTCCCATGAACTTAAAACGCCAGTTACTGCGGTATGTACCATGCTGGATAGTATGATTTTGGGAATAGGAAAGTTTCAGGATTACAACACCTATCTGCCTGTGTGCAAAGATATGATGTTACAGCTGGCAACGATGATTCAAGAGGTATTAGATGCGTCTAAGCTCAGTGGTCAGCAAGAAGAAAAGGTAGCTGAGGTTTCTCTATCAGAGCTTCTTAACGAAGTGTGTAGCCCTTATATTCTAATTGCCAAAGCTAAGGGGATAAACTTTAAAATGGACGTGGATGACAGCAGTTATGCTATGCTCCCGCAAAAAGCAGTCACAAAAGCAATTTCCAATATAATTTCTAATGCCGTAAAATATACGGAAAAGGGAAAGCGGGTTTTTATCTCTTGTATGAATGGAACTCTAATTGTAGAAAACGAATGTAAGCCTATTCCAGAAAAAGAGCGAAAGCATCTATTTGAAGCATTCTACCGACCAGACTATTCCAGAAGTCGGACAACGGGAGGTAATGGACTTGGTCTTTACCTTACAGGGAAAATTTTAGATACCTACCGTATTAGCTATGCCTTAGAGCCAACGAATAGTGGAATGCGGTTTCGTATAGATTTAAAAAAGTAAATTTCTGTAGTGAAAGCATCCTCTTTGCCGAGGGTGTTTTTTTATTTCATAGAAAAGTGCGTCCTATGAAACAAAAAGCCCTCCGGGCGGGATGCACACTGCGGCGTGAGCAGTGGATGTCGCGATGCGACCGCCGCAGGCGCGAGTTTCGCAAGCGAAACTCTTTTCTTGTTTTGACAACTTCATGACAACTACACTTCATACGCATGAAAAATGCTCCGTTTATAATACTTCTTGAAAACAAAATAAAGGAGGATTTTCTATGGGTGCAATGAAACGCACAGTACGTTATCTTACTCGCAAATGGAAAAAAAGTATTTTACTGTTTGCAATTTTCCTTGTGGTTGGAACATTGGTAATCTCAGGCATTTCAATTCAGAGTGCTTCGGAGCAAGCTGCCACAAATTTACGCAGGTCATTTGGCGGTGGTTTTGTTATGAAAGAAGACCACAGCGACCAATCCAAGTTTGAACGTCGGGATGTTGGCAACGGAAGCTACGCAATGGTTTATACTGGGGAATCACTTACAAAAGAGATTGCTGATAAGGTAGCCTCTGTTCCTGGTGTCAGTGGATACAATGCGGAGAACATCGGACCCGCTAACTTAAAAACTATGGAAGGTGACTATTTAGAACTTAAAAGCATCGAAGGCAGTATGTTTGCCAATGAGCCTGTTCTTAGCAAGCAAGCCAACATTTATGGCTATACTAACACGCAGGAAGCGGATATGTTCACAGGGGGAAGTATAGAGTTAATTGAAGGGCGGCAGATTACGCCAAAAGACCAAAATGCCGTTCTTATTCACAAAGAGCTTGCCGAGAAAAATGGCTTAAAACTTGGCGACCAGTTTATCATTGCTATGAATTCACAGATTACGGGCGGTGATGAGGAAGGCGGAAAACTGAAAGAAACCGTAACCATTGTCGGCATTTTTGACTCAAAAGTAAGTCAACAAGTATCTGTGTTCTCTACGCCGGGTGAACTTTTGGAAAATACAGTATTGATGGATGTAGAAACTAGCGTAAAGCTACTCTCGTGGTCATCCGCAGGATATTATAAAGTTCATTATCGGGTGAATGACCCCGCAGAACTAAACAATATTATGCAAGAAGTGAAAAAACTGAATTCCATTGATTGGAGCTGTTACTCCATATCCACAGATAATAAGACCTATGAAGTTGCTACTACTCCGTTGGATAATTTAAGCGGATTGATTACCACTCTTATCATTATTATTACTATTATTGGTGTGGCAGTTTTAATTTTACTGCTTACCATGTGGACAAAAAGCCGTACTCATGAATCTGGGATTTTGCTTTCACTCGGAATTGGCAAATTTAAAATTATCATGCAGCATATGGCAGAAGTATTTATTATAGCAATCTTGGCGTTTGGCATTTCGTTTTTTACGAGCAGTGCAGTAGCACAAGGCTTGGGAAACACCTTGTTGGGTGACACCAGCCAAAGCAGTACACCACAGAATACGCAGTTAGAGGAAGATGGGTCTTTTGGGTATACGCTTCCTGAAACACCGATGAATGTAGATACAGCAACGGAGCTGAGTGTGACCGTAGTACCGCAGACTTTCCTATGGGTATTCGGAATCGGCGGCTTATTGACTGTTGTAGCTGTATTAGCTGCATCCGTACCGTTGTTCCGTTTAAAGCCAAAACAGCTTCTCGCTAAAATGAGTTAGGAGAGGAAATCATATGGGAATATTTCAAAGAGCCTTTCTATCCGTCATAAGGAAGTTGGGAAAAAGCGTTGTTCTGTTCTTAGTATTACTTGTCGTGTCCACCTTTGTTTTAGTTGGGCTATCGACAAAACGAACATCGGATACAGCAGCATTGGAACTCCGTCACACTCTTGGTGGAAATTTTGGGCTTGTGATAAATAAGGCGAATTCCGAGAATTACAAAGCGGACGAAAACGGTGGGGTACAATACACAGGTTCTTCCCTTGATGATTCGGTGATAGAAAAAGTGATGTCTATATCAGGGATTGAACAATACAATGCCTACCAAAACGGAGAATCAGAAGTGCTGTCCTCTGACGGTATACCATTAGAGCTTATTAAAACCAACAATCAATACGATGAGGATGAGCGATTGCTGCACATGGCTACAAGTGAGTCCAATTCCTTTTCTGAGAAAAGCAATTATTTCCAAAAGGAAATTTTCCAGCTCACAGAAGGGAAGCATATTGGGGATGGTGACACAAGCATTGCATTGATTAGTAAAGACCTCGCTGCTGTTAATCACCTAAAGGTAGGTGACAAAATTATGTTAAAAACAATGAATGGCGGTGCAGTCGTTACTCTTACCATCGCAGGACTATTTGAGATAAAGGAACCTCAAGTAAATGCCGGGCTTGCTCCACCACCTTCACTTTATCAAAACCGTATTTTTACAGATAATAAAACAGCAAAAGAACTTTATACAAATGGTAAGGGCGAGTATAAAGGAGTGAATTTCTATGTGGATGACCCTGCGCAGCTTAGTAATATCATAGAATCTGTGAAGGAAAATGTAAATATTGCGTGGGACGACTTCTCCATTGAAACGGCTGATGCAGAATACAGACGTTCTGCTGCACCGCTTGAAAAAATGTCCTTCATGCTGTCCTCGTTACTTCTTTGTATCGTAGTCGGAAGTCTGCTTGCACTTTCGCTCATGCTTGCTCTATGGATGAAAGAACGAGTGCATGAAATAGGTGTATTGTTGGCAATGGGATTTGATAAAATCCAAATTATCGGGCAGCACATAGTGGAAATTCTGCTTATTGCCATTGTAGCTTTTGGCATTTCCTATTTTGCAGGAGCAGCGGCAGCAAATACCGCAGGTAATTATTTAATGACAAGTGCTTGTGAACAGTCTGTAGGTGAACAAGACATTGAGGTAACAGGGAAAGATACAGCACCCATTGAAATAGATGTGACTGCTCCTGATTTTTTTGCGGTCTGTGGAATTGGCTCATTAGTAGCCGTTCTGTCCGTTTTTGTTTCGAGTGTGCCAGTAGTGCGGCTCAAGCCAAAAGAAATTTTAACAAAGATGAATTAATGAAAGGTGGAATAAAAATATGTCAATTTTAGAAACAAAAAATCTTGGCTATTCCTATAACGGGAAATCAAAGGTACTTGAAGATATTTCAATAAGCTTTGATGTTGGAAAGATGTATGCCATTCTTGGTCCGTCAGGGTGTGGAAAAACAACATTGCTCTCTCTGCTCGGTGGTTTAGATGTTCCGACTAAAGGCGAAGTCGTATGCAACGGAGAGAACATCAATAAACTGGGACTAGCAAAACACAGGCATGAAAATGTTTCTTTTATCTTTCAGGCATACAACCTGATAGATTATATGAACTCAATAGAAAATGTGAAGTTGACCTCAAAAAAAGCTCCGCTTCCTATTCTGGAGCGTTTGGGGTTGACAAAAGAAGAAACCAAACGTAATGTCCTCAAGCTCTCAGGCGGCCAACAGCAACGTGTGGCGATAGCGAGGGCATTAGCCAGCGATACAGCGATTTTGCTTGCCGATGAGCCAACAGGAAATCTTGATGAGGATACAGCAGAGGAAATCACGCAAATTCTCAAAGAAAGCGCACATGAACTCAAGCGTTGCGTTATCATTGTGACACATTCGGGGGCGTTAGCGAAACAAGCTGATATAGTGATAAAACTTCGTAAGGGAAAAGCACAGATTTTTGAGCGTCCTGAAGAAATAAATAAGCAATCTACCTCGCAGCCACAAAAACGCAAAAATAATGTGTCACGCAGTGAAAGGAGATGAGAATAAATGAATGACAATCAGATGATTAAAACAAAGAAAAAAGATGGTCTACTCTCGTTGATTTTATATGTTCTCGCAGCAATTTTGTTAATTGCAGCTTTTATTTCATTGGCAGCCTGCCAACAAAATATTTCGGCGCAGCTTGCACAGGGCGTTTCCGTCAAAGGTAACGAGCTGGCTATTTTAAATATCTATCTTTCCAGTTGTGTCCAACATTTCGCTTTTGCAGGCTTGCTGTTTTTCTGCGGTTTGCAGTGTAGGAAAAGCACATTTGAAAAAATGGGAACGTTGAAGAATATTCTGTTGCCGTATGCGGAAAATCAGCAGTGCGGTATAAAATCGCCTATTCCATCTAATATGGAGCATCCAGATGAAACAGAGCTTGAAATTGATTTCACAGGATGGAATTCAAAGGAATAGAACAATTTGACTATTTAGAAAAAGGTATTTTTTCATTTATACCAAAACAAGCCTACCGAATAAAAAAAACGGAGCTTTGGTGGGTTGTTTTGCAACGTCCAAATAAACATCCCTCAACTCTGTTTTTGAGTTTGGAGGGATGTTTTTGCGTTGGTTATTATCTGCCACGCCGCTGCTGATTTTAAGCAGCAGCTATTTACATATTATATAACAGGGGTAAGGATAGCTTGTTAAAAAAATCCTTGTTCTTGTATGGTACTTTTATACCCTAAAAGTAGGCGTCAAATATCTACATCATAGAACTTTAAATTCTTATAGCCGCAAAGGACTGACAGACTTTGTGGTTTTTCTTTTGTCGTTTTTTGTCAAAATAAGACGTAAGCCTATTTCTGGTGTGGGTTGCCGTTCCCCACCGTCCAATCTGGATTTTTAAAAAAAATTCAGATTGGAGGTAACGGACGATGGATGAAAAGCATCCAAATCGAAAAAAGGACAAGCATAATCCCTACACATTGATGATTGTTGAGGGAAGATACCACCTCTCTTTTAAAGACGGACGAGGGAAACTGCAAACTCTGGAAATTGACAAAATTTTATATGACCTGTTCAACCTCTTTGAGCTTGAGGATATTTCCTATCTCAACAAAGTGAGCAGGCACATTGAACATTCCGAACTGACAGAAGCAACGCTAAATGAGCGAGCCTTTTATAAGCAGACCAACTTAGATGAGATGGTTTTAAGAAACATGGAATGTGAGTTGCTACATAAGGCAATTTCAAAACTTCCCGAAGTACAAAAGCGCAGGCTGCTATTGTATTTTTTCGGGGATATGACCTATGAGCAAATCGCAAAGATGGAGGGGTGTACGAAAAGGGCTGTTAAATTCAGTGTGGACATCGCCATTGAAAAGCTGAAAAAAAATTTTAATATTTTTTGATATTCACACTACACATAACCTTTTTGAGTGAGCAAACAGGTGAAGGGGCTTAAAAATCCTTTCACCTGTTTTCCTTTGTGTGGCGAAAACGGGATTGTTCTTTGACAACCGAATACTCATTCGCCAAATACTTCCTCTTTGTGATTGTGATGAGCATAAGCGTGTGCAGCGGTACGCCATGACCTGCCGATAGCAGAATAGCGATGAAAGGTGGTGAGCGGTCAAATACCGACTCAAAATATCGGGCAGCTCCCGATTTCGCCATAACCCACAAAGAGAATAATGGTACTCCCGTCCAGTCACAGCCCGAACGGTATTCAATCCGTCGCAGGCAACGAGGGCGGCTCTGTCAGACAGACAGTTGGGGTGAAACTCCCGTGGCGTCAGTTCGCTGCTGACCGTTTGGCGACTTCCCTGCGTTTACGGACGCACTTGCATTTCGGGGTGTCGAGGACAAATAGAGATGCTCCTATCATAACGCCAGATATAAGGTGGTCATTGGACACAGAGCTTGTTTTATGCGCTCCTGACCTTAAATTCTTCCTTGTGTCTGGCTATTACATAGGCAGAATTGACCTGCCTAAATTCCAGATAGGAGGTCAAACATAATGGAAAGAATGATTAAGCGTGGAGATATTTTTTATGCAGAACTTAATCCCGTTATCGGCTCAGAACAGGGCGGCACAAGACCAGTGCTTGTAATTTCTAATAACACTGGCAACAGACACAGCCCGACAGTTATCATCGCCCCAATAACAAGCCGTACACACACGAAAACAAAGCTCCCAACGCATACCGAGGTAAAAGATTTTGAAAAGCTCGACAAAGATTCAATTATACTGCTTGAACAGATACGGACGATTGATAAGCAGAGGTTAAAACAGTATATAGGAATGATGCCCGATAACGTAATGGCAAGAGTTGATAAGGCTCTTGCCATTAGTATTTCACTCAATAACAGACCTGAAAGGAAATGTGCAAATTAGTAGAAGTGGAGAGATTTGTACATTGGTCAAATTGCGGCTGTATCTCTATAATTTATGATAATGGAATTTATTCCATTATATAGGATATACAGCCGCTTTGTTATGCGGAGGTAGCTAGATGGAAAATGTTAAAGTGTCCACAAATGCAGAACAGCAGCACGAAAGCAAGGTTAATGAAGCGGAAAACTTTGATGCTTTTATGAGAGCTATGGTGCAGGTGGTTGAGAAATACGGAAGATTTGTTTTGCAGGAATTGGATTGTGTTGCGTAGTTTTACGCAACCTTACATATCACATTTTTCTAAATATCGGAGGTGGTAGAATGAATAGAGAAGGAAAGAAATGTGTTCTGTATCCGAGAGTAAGTACCGAGATGCAGGTTGATGGATACAGTCTTGAAGGTCAGAAAAACAGTTTAAAGCGGTTTGCAGACCGTGAGGAAATGGAGATTGTCGGCATTTATGAGGACGCAGGAAAGTCTGGAAAATCAATTGAGGGGCGACCTGCATTTAAGAAAATGTTTTCCGACATAAAGAATGGACTGGAGATAGATTATATTCTGGTTTATAAACTTTCCCGTTTTGGAAGAAATGCGGCTGACATCTTAAACTCATTAGAGTTTGTCCAGTCTTATGGCATAAATCTTATCTGCATAGAAGAAGGGATTGACTCATCCCAGACAAGCGGAAAGCTCCTAATATCTGTTTTATCTGCGGTTGCAGAGATTGAGAGAGAAAATATCATAGAGCAAACAATGAATGGACGCAGGGAAAAAGCAAGACAGGGAGGTTGGAACGGCGGCTTTGCCCCATATGGATATTACTTGAAAGATAATCAGCTTTTGATAGAGGAAACCGAAGCAGAAGCAATCCGAATTATATTTGAAAAGTTTGGGAACTCAGATATAGGGCTTGGTGGTGTTGCAAAATACCTTAATCTGCAAGGCATAAAGAAAATACCCCGCCAGAACGGAAAGTTAGAAACATGGAGCAACCATTTAATACGGCAGATATTAGACAACCCTGTTTACTGCGGAAAAATTGCTTATGGCAGGAGGACACGGGAAAAGGTTAAGGGAACAAAAAATGAATATAAGCAAGTCCATACTGATGATTATATTTTAGAGGACGGACAGCATGAAGGAATTGTCAGCGAGGAACTCTGGCAGAAAGTCCATGCAAAGCGGAAGGCGACAGGAATTAAGCAGCCGTCAAAGGTTGGCAAAGACAGGTCGCATCTTCTAACAGGCGTATTGAAATGTCCTCTTTGCGGCACTTCAATGTACACGAACAAACACGCATGGACAAATAAGGATGGCACATATAAAGAAGTTTACTATTATATATGTGGAAGAAACAAACAGGAGCGAGGTCACCATTGTGATTATAAAGCGTCCTTGAGGAAAACAGACATTGAGCCGCTTATAGTTGAAGCTGTAAAGGAGTTGGTAAGCGATGCCTATTTTGCCAAAGAGATTGAAAAACGGATAGGTGTTCAGACAGACACAAGCACAGTGGATAAGGAGCTTGCCAATTATGAAAATAAGCTGAAAGAAGTGGACTTGAACAAGGCTCGTTTGGAAAATGAAATTGATAATCTTCCTGCGGATGCCCGATACCGTGAGAGAAAAATCCATGATATGACACTAAGGCTTGATGCTTTGTATGATATGATGGTGGAGTTAGAGGAACGAATTGAGGATGCCAAGTTAAGAAAAAGCTCTATTGAGATGGAAGCAATTACTCTGGACAATGTTTATAAAATCATGCAGAATTTTGGAAAGCTATATGCTATAATGAGTGACGAGGAAAAGAAAAGCCTCATCACTTACCTCATTAAAGAAATTCAGATATATCCGAATGGTGAGTCAGAAATGCCGTTAAAGTCGATAGAATTTAATTTCCCGATTTATATTGACGGCAAGGAGGTAAGGAAAGTTTTGTGGGAAAGAGGTAATACCGTTGAGTGTGTTGTGTTGATGTCAAGGGTCTAAAGTCAGGTGTGTGAAAAGGCTTTGATTTCAAGGGGTTTGTGGCATTTGCATGGTGGGTTTTGAATGTTAATAATCCTGTCAAATGCCGCAAAATCAAGGTTTTGGGAACATATCGAAAGGGATAGTTGAGTTGACAGAATGACTTTAGGGGCAGGTTGTGTAGACAGGATTATTGTGGTTGACAGGATTGATGCATAGGCTAATCACCATCTGGGAAAGACTAATGAATGATAATTAGTCGAGAACGGATAGGTGAGAAAATATGCCAAATAATCCAAAGGTTCATTATATTCCTGCTAACCCGCCAAAGAGAGAAAAGCGTGTTGGGATTTACTGCCGTGTTAGTACAAACAGCATGGAACAGCTCCAAAGCCTGACTGCCCAGGTATCTCATCTGACAAGATTAATAGCTACTGTACCGCAATGGCTTTTATCAGATGTTTATATGGATATTGCGACAAGCAAGACAGGCTCATCAAGAAAAGAGTTCAATCGAATGCTTGAGGATTGCAAATCTCATAAGCTAGAGATAGTTATAACGAAAGATGTCAGCAGGTTCGGAAGGGATACAGTTGAAGTTTTAGATGCTTTTAACCAGTTAAAGGCTTTAGGTGTTCGTGTGATATTTGAAGGAAATAGCTTAGACACTGCTAATACTAACAGTGACCTGATGGTTTCTGTAATTGAGTCCATTGCACAAGCTGAAAATGAGTCCAGAAGCGAAAATATAAGATGGGGAATTAAGCAACGGGCAGCACAGGGAACTTCAAAACTTTATGACAGAAAGTGCTATGGCTATAAACATGATGAGGATGGTCATTTAGTAATTGATGAAGAAAAGGCTAAAAATGTTAAACTGATATATGACTTGTATCTCAGAGGTCAAAGTGTTGTTGGTATTATAAAGGAACTTGAAAAGCGTAAAATTCTCTCGCCAATCGGAAAAGCGAAGTGGTGTAAGAGAACTATTGATGTTATGCTGAGTAATGAGAAGTATACTGGTGATGTTGAACTTTTGAAATCGAGTAAAAGTGAGGTTCATTATTTAGCATCGGGAAATAATCCTGCTATAATATCAAAAGAAGTTTTCGAAGCGGTACAAATGGAGAAAGTGAGGAGAAGTAATATTGTAAGAGATGAAAATGGCAGTAGGAGAAAAAGCAAGAAGTATAGTTCAAAGAAGTGAACGATTTTATATTTTGAAAATAAAGAGAAGTTAATAAACAGGAAAGGTATGGTAAAATACATGGCTGAAAAAATAAATCTTGATGCACTTATTCCAAGAGAAGATCTTGAAACAATCACATGTGTACAACGTGGAAGAAAAAAAGATACAGTATCTATTTCAGATCTTTTATCTGATAGTTTTTTCTTACTTAATATTTATAAACCTGATTTTCAGAGAGAAACAACAGAATGGGATTATGAAAAAATAGGTAGCTTTGTAGATAGTTTTATAGGCTACGAACTTATTCCAGCCATTATTTTATGGCAAAGTTCTGGTGGAAATGTGTTTGTTATAGATGGGGCTCACCGATTAAGTTCGTTAATTGCATGGTTGAATGACGATTATGGCGATGGAATACTTTCTCGCAAGTTTTATGATGGCAATATTCCAGAGGAACAATTGCTGATAGCTAATAAAGCACGTAAATATATTGAAAAAAAGATAGGATCTTATCACCAGTATAAAAATGCTTTGACTAATCCAGATATATATGACCAAAGCGTGGTAAAAAAAGCAAGATTACTAAGCAATGCAGCCATTCAACTTCAATGGGTTGAGGGCGATGTATCTTCTGCAGAAAAATCGTTTTTCAATATCAATCAAAAAGCTGCCCCTATTAATCCAACTGAAATGGATTTGATAAAATCTAGAAAAAAGGCTAATTGTATTACAGCGAGGGCAATTATGAGGATGGGAATGGGGCATAAGTATTGGGAAAAGTTCGAAGAGGAAATACAGTCACAAATTGAAGAATTATCTAAAGAGGTTTTTGAACTAATGTTTTTGCCTAAATTAGCTACTCCTATAAAAACCTTAGATGTTCCAATGTGCGGTAAGCATAATTCAAATTCGCTGACATTGATATATGAGTTTGTGAATATATGTAATTCAGGACATGAATTTTCTCCTGTTGATGCAACAGGAGAGGAAACAATATGGTGTTTAAAGAATGTTAGAAGAATTGCAAGGCTAATAAACAGCAATCATCCATCGTCCTTAGGATTACATCCACTAGTATATTTTTATGCTCGAAATGGTTCATTTAGACTGTCTGCGTTTTATGCTTTTGCTACATTTGTGATTGACTTAGAAAAGAGAAAAAAGAAAAATTTCTTTATAAAGCACCGTAAAGATTTTGAAAAAATATATTATTCAAATAGCTCTTTGGTTCAGGTGATTGCTAGAAAAAACCGTTCTGCACTAGCTGGAATGAAAAATGTTTCAAATTTTTTCTTTGAAATATTAAATAAATTGGATTTGGGTATTCAAGCGGATGAAGTTGTAAACGAAATTAGAAAGCAATCTGAATTTTCATATTTGTCGGAAACTAGCCACGAGTGGACGTTATTCCAAGAAGTTCCTACTGATTTTTCTAATTATCAAAAAAGCGAAGTATTTATTACAGAAGCACTTTCAAAAGCACCTTGTTGTAAAATATGTGGAGGAATACTACATAAAAATGCAATAAGCATTGATCATATAGAAAGAAAACAAGATGGAGGAAAAGCAATAATAGAGAATGCACAACTTACACATCCTTATTGCAACACAGGAGTTAAAAACTAAATTCCAAATGTAATCTCATATAATGTTCATTGCATGAATTGGTTTTACACTTGTTTACATTAAGTATTTCTAAATAGCCTAATCAAGGAAGAAGACTTGATAGATAAGATACACTATTTGTCAAAATCCCAAAAAATAAGGCTTTTTATAATTTATTGATATGTTTGCGAATAGCCTAACTATTACATGTTGAGTGTGTCGTGTTGATGTCACGGGTGGAGAAATGAGATAGCGGAAAAGTGTAGAAAACAAGGGATTTCCGGGAGCCTGGACAGTTTGGGAAAATTGTTCCGGCTCTCGGTTTTTTTGTTTGTTGTATTGTGCGGAAACATATCCATTGCATTTTGGATGGAATAGTTGAGTTGACAGGTTAGATATAGGGTAGGTTGTGGAGATGGAATTGTTAAGGAGAGGTTGAGTGGATAATTTAGTTATATGGTGTGTCTTATATGTTGCTGGTCAATCCGTGATTGAATATGAAATTGAAAAATATTGAATCTGCAAATTTATACTTGCTATTGCTGGGCTGTCCTCATATAATTCATGACAATGAAGTTGAAGAAAACAGGTGGTGATGGAAAAGTCAGGTAATATATTGATGGTTTCAGAAGATGCAAAAAAATGAAAAATTTGAAAATCTCCATAATAGATTCAAAAAAGTATGCTATGATTCCATATCAGGAGGTGGCTCTATGCAAAAAATTTTAATTGTAGAGGACGATTTATCCATACAGGCATTGCTGTATGATTTCATACAGGAAGCCGGATATAGTGTTGTATTGGCGGCTGATGGGATGGAAGCCCTTGCCAGATATTCCGAACAGACCTTTGATTTGATACTGCTTGATATTATGCTCCCCAAAATAGATGGATACGGCGTTTGCGAGGTTATCCGTCAAAAATCAGATGTACCCATTATCATGCTCACGGCATTGGATGACGAAGAAAATCAGCTTAAGGGGTTGGATTTACAAGCTGATGATTATATCACAAAGCCTTTTTCTATGCCTGTATTGCTACGGAAAATTGCTGCTGTTTTACGCCGTTCATCAAAGCAGAATGATATTCCTCAGACTATGAACTATAAGGATTTAACACTGGATTTAGATGGATACAAGGTTTATACAAAAGAAGAAAACATTGATTTAACGCCCCGTGAGTTTGAAATACTGCGGGAACTGCTGATACATAAGGGCAGAATTTTAACGAGGCAAAACCTGTTACAAACCTTATGGAAGTATGAGTTTTTCGGAGAAGAACGAATTATTGATACACACATAAAGAACCTGCGAAAAAAACTTGGCGCTGCTGACTACATAGAAACGATTAGAGGGGTGGGATATAGAATTGATAAGGAAGATTAAAAGCCGATTGTCTGTTAAAGTTTTTTTGCTGACATTGTTGTTGATAGCGGTGTGCTGTTTTACAACATATCATTTCATTTTACATGCTGCCCCCAAAAGCTATCAGTATGACATAGAAGATGTCGATTTGGAACTTAGCTTTTTGCCCGATGAATTATCGAAAACCGAAAAAGAATACGTTTATATGTTTCTTGAAGCTGAGTCTGAATGGATAGAGGAACAATACGAAAATGAATTTGAGTTGCATTTCTTTCAGTCTGACGGACAGGAAGTGAGCTTACATGATATTAACCAACTTGTCGGTGGGCAGATTACAGATTTTGATAAAGTTGAAAAAACAAAAACCTACACCGCTTCATTTGCTGATAGCGATTCGATTTATACGTTATTGGTAACAAGGAATACTGCAAAACATACCCAGACAGAAGAAGCTATACAAGGGACTCTCCCAGTGCTTTGCCTTGTCGTATTGTTAGGTTCTATCATTTCAGCCTTTTTCTATTCATGGTATATGACTGCGCCTATTAAGAAAGTGAGCAAACTTTCAAAGCAAATGGCAGATATGGATTTTAGCGGATTTTGTTCTGCCGGGCGCACTGATGAAATAGGCGTGTTATCTGACAGCCTAAATACACTCTCCCGAAAATTGGAGGTGACTCTTTCAGAATTGCAGGAAGCCAATCAAAAGTTGCAAGCTGATATTGATATGGAAAGGAGGCTTGAAAAACAGCGGGTAGAATTTTTTGCAGCAGCTTCCCATGAATTAAAAACACCTATCACCATTATCAAAGGACAGCTTCAAGGTATGCTCTATCAAGTGGGACGCTATAAAGACCGGGAAACATATCTTGCACAGTCTTTGGAAATTACGGACACTTTGGGAAAAATGGTACAGGAGCTTTTGACAATATCCCGATTAGATACTCCGGGTTATATCTGCAAAAAAAGCAATCTTAATTTTAGCAATCTTATAATTGACTGTGTTACAGCATTTGAAGATTTATTCATGCAAAAGGATTTGACGGTTGAACAATCCATATCCCCAGAGATTTATATTTTAGGCGATATGCAGCTACTTCAAAAAGCATTGGATAATCTTTTAGGAAATGCGGCTACGTATTCGGGAGACGGAAATCAAGTATTGATAAAGTTATGGAAAGATACTGAAACAACCACCCTTACGATTGAGAATACAGGCGCAAATATCCCCGACGAAGCTATTTCCAAACTGTTTGAACCATTTTACAGGGTAGACCAGTCAAGAAACAGGCAGACAGGCGGCACAGGTTTAGGATTGTATATTGTAAAAACAATTCTTGATTTGCATGGTGCGAAAATTGAAATTGCAAATACTATTCAAGGTGTTATCGTTGACCTACAGTTTTAGCACATATATTTCAAAGGCGGCAAGCAGTTAGCTTGCCGCTTTTTCTATCTCCACATAAAAAACATATTCAATTCAAAGTAGATTCAAGTTAGGACGGTATTCTTTAACTGTACCC
>VSNJ01000008.1 GCA_009774235.1 Lachnospiraceae bacterium | reverse complement strand
ATATTAAGGTTTGTTTAAATAAATGATTTTTCCTCGGATTAATTTATTTCATATAAAATCCTGTTTATGCATTTTAATAAAATTAAGTTTTTATACTCCTTATACATTTTTTAAAATGATAATTACAGTAAGGGAATTTATTTTTTATAAAACTTTTCTAAAAAATATTTCCATAGGCTGGTCAAAGGGTGTATTATTAAATACCAATCCGCCACAATCTATATATCCTAGTTTACGGTATAAATGTTGTGCTCCCTCATCAACCTGTGTTGAAATTAAAGTCATCTTATAGCCCTGGTTTTTCATTTCATTTTCCCAGATAATTATTGCCTGTTTTGCCAATCCTTTATTGCGGTATTCTTCTTTAATAAATAAAAAGTTCATAAATGGAATATTATCCCACAAAATACAGTGTACTATTATTCCGGTACGTTGGTTTTTTTCCCATATAACATAACCAGATTTTGTATATACCAGGTTATTATAACCTGTATCATTAATATGTTTGTCAATGCTCATTACAAATTCTTTATCATTATTTGTTACAATTTTTATTTCCAAATGTTTTTCTCCTTAAATTGCCAGTAACAGTTAAGTCTGTATTACTGGTATTGTGGTTTGCTTGATTGTCCAATATAATTATATTAGCACAGATATATATAATTCTATTAAATTTTATTTAAAGTATCTTTTCAATAATTACCTGCCGTTACTGGATTATGGTAATGGGTATTAATAAACATGCTACATAAACAAAGTGTTCCTTAGTTATGCAGCATGTTCATTGTATAATCCTGTAAAGTTAAAATTTAGGATTTATTTTAGAATTTTTATAGCCATGTATATTTCCCTGTAATTTAAATCAGAAATTTTTATGCCTTCCCTCATATTACTGGCATGTATTACTTGTCCATTTCCATCATAAATAGCTGCATGTGATAATTTGTCTTCTAAACCTGTTCCGCTGTATATTATGATATCTCCTGCAGATAATTCTGTTAATGGAATTTCCGTCCCGTTGGCTGCCAGTTCATTGATATCTGCTGGCAATTTAATTCCAGCTAGTTCATAAATTGCCTTTACAAATCCTATGCTGTCAACACCAGTGGTTAAATCTGTTCCACCAGGTTTATATGGATTGCCTATATATTTTTGTGCTATTTTAACAATCTGTCCGGCACCTGTTTTGTTTTTTTCTGTAGTTTTAGTATCAATAATTGTTTGCTGGTCTTCTGTCTTATCAGTCATAGTTTGTTTATCTGTAGTTTCTGTTTCTTCTATCTGTGTTTCTGCTGTATTTATATTTATTTTTTCTGGTGTGCCCTGCGCTGAAACTGTAAATGCTGTTATGGTACAACAAACCATTCCAGTTGCCAAAGCTACTGCTTTCCATGAATATTTCTTTATTTTCATAATTGACAAAATCCTTTCTTCTATTTCTGAATGTCTGGAGAAACAAGCATTAACTGGCCTGGCAGAGTTCTGGCGGTTTTCTGCCATACGGATTAAAATAAGTGCGTAAGTTTTCTTAAAGCTGCCAGGGTATTTTTTTATAACTTCTTCATCACAAGCCATTTCTATATCCCTGTCCATAAGTACAGCCATTATCCATACCAGTGGATTAAACCAGTAAATGCATACTGTCAGGTATAGCAAGTATTTTACAAGGACATCCCATCTGCGTATATGTATCCATTCATGTTCCATAATACATAGAAATTCTTCTTCATCCAGGTCTGTTCCAGAAGGCAGCAAAATTACTGGATGGATAATTCCATAAGTCATGGGGCTTTTTATTAATTCAGATTTACGCAAATCTACTTTACGGAAACTATGATGCGACTGTAACCATTTAGCAGCTCTTTCTTCACGAAATGGAAGTGACATATTGTATAACCTGCAGCTGCGTATGTGCTTTATGCAAATTCTTGTAGCCAGAAAAACAGCAGCAGCCAGCCATAAAGTAAAAAGAATATTTTTTAATAAAAATACTGTTTCTGGTGCTGGTTTTACTGCTTTGCCAGCATTTGCAGGACTGTTGCATATTGTATGTCCATCAATAAGCTTATTATATGAATTGCTGTTACTTATATGCTGCTGGCAGGATGTTTCTGTTATATTCCAGTAAGTAGCTGCTGGCAGCCTGACTGGAATTGAAATTGGTAAAAGTAAACGTGCTATAGCAAAAATCCATAAAAATACCATAAACCGTTTTGGAACCTGGTTTTGGAAGAAATGCCTGAAACACATAATTGCTATAATCAGAAACGAACCAGTTATCATCATGTATAACATTTTATCCATATATCACCTCATTTCAAATCCTCTGCCATTTTCTTTAATTTTGCAATTTTATCTGGTGTTATTTCCTGGCTGCCAAGCAAAGATGCAATTAATAAATCTTTTGAACCATCATACATTCTGTTAATTAAATCATCAGTTGCGGCTTTTTGTACTTCTTCCCTGCTTATCAAGGGCGTGCACATAAACCCTGGTTCTGTACGCAATATAGCCTGCTTTTCCACACATTTTTTTAATACCGTGTATGTAGTTGTTTTGCTCCAGTTAATTTGTTCTTTTAAACGCTGTGCAATTTCTTTTGCTGATAAATCACCTTCTTTCCATAATAAGTCCATTACCTTTAATTCAGACTCAAATAGTTTAACAGACATAATAATATCCCTCCTTCTATTGCAATAGAATAACTATATTCTATCTCAATAGAACCAACTTGTCAAGTGTTGTTTTTAAATTTATAGTTTTTCATAGTATTATAAAATAAAAATTCCTAACTTGTATGGCAACAAGCCAGATAGTGCCTATGAAGCTGGCTGGCAAGTGGGCAAGTAGCCAACATATGCATTGCAGGCAATACGGATTGCGGATATTTGCCTGGCTTTCCTCCACATAAGCCTGCTGTTAAAAAAATATGTATAATAATAAATAATTTTTATATAATTAAAGTGAAAAATATTCATTGCCAAAATGAAATAAAATATCCAAAATCCCTTTACTTTTTTAAAAAGCAAGATATAATTATACATGCCACTTAAAACAATGGGTGGCGTTTGTATGGTAAATTATAGATTAACATAAGAATTAAAAAGATAAATTAAAAGTAAAAGGAGATTATAACAATGAATAACGGAATTGAAGTAAGATGGCATGGAAGAGGAGGACAGGGTGCAAAGACTGCAGCATTACTGCTAGCAGATGTAGCATTTAAAACAGGACAGAATGTACAAGGTTTCCCAGAGTATGGTCCTGAGCGCATGGGTGCACCTATTACTGCTTATAACAGGATTAGTGCTAGCAAAATCCGTGTTCATTCAAATATATATACACCAGATTATGTAGTAGTAGTTGATGAAACACTTCTCTCATCAGTAGACGTTACAGCAGGAATTAAAAGAAATGGTGCTATTATTATAAATACACCTAAAAGCAGGGAAGAAATTGCAGAGAAATTAGAGGGATATGAGGGACGTATTTATACAGTTGATGCGAGGAAGATTTCAGAAGAAACACTTGGAAAGAACTTCCCTAATTCACCTATGCTTGCTGCCATTGTAGCTGTAAGCGGTGTTATGGACAGGGATACATTTATCAGGGAAATGGAAGCATCATACCAGCATAAATTTGCCAAGAAACCTGAAGTAATAGAAGGTAATATGAATGCATTAAAAATGGCATATGATGTAGTATGGACAGCTATGGAAGAAGATAAAATGAGTCTTTCTGCGTAAGGCATATCCTGTTATTTTAAAGTTCCTCATTTTTAAAATTATACAAAGATTATATTACTCTGGCAAATTCCAAATGTTTTACCAAAAGGCAGCTGTTTGGGGGCGCTGGTGCTTAAATCTGGTATTTTCAGATTTTATGCACCACTGCGCATCCCATCCAAGCGAAAGCGTGCTGCCGGTGGTAAAATTTTGGAATTGCCAGAGCCAGGATACTTGTGTATTAAAAAATGTGGAAATTTAAACCTGACATTATAGTGTCATAACAAAAGATTATATTGTTATAATTATAAGATTATACTGATTGGAGAAACTTGGTAATGAGAACTGATATAACAAAGATTAATGAACACAGCCCGCACCAGGACCTTACAGAGGGTCTTATGGTATTTGCAGGAGGGACTTCAAAGCTTTTTAATACAGGGGAGTGGAGGACTAATACACCAGTTTTTTATAAAGATAAATGTAAACAGTGCCTTTTATGTGCACCAGTATGTCCAGACAGCAGCATACCTGTTAAAGATGGCTTGCGTGGGGATTTTGACTATGACCACTGCAAGGGATGTGGTATCTGTGCAAAGGCTTGTCCATTTGGTGCTATAGAGATGAAGGAGGGTATTGAATAATGTCTATTAAAGAACGTATGTCTGGAAATGAAGCTGTATCATATGCTATACGCCAGATTAATCCTGATGTTATGCCAGCATTTCCTATAACTCCTTCTACAGAAATACCACAGATGGTTTCTACATATATAGCAAATGGTGAGATGGATACAGAGTTTATACCTGTGGAAAGTGAACACTCTTCGATGAGTGCTGCAATAGGTGCAGAAGCAGCAGGTGCAAGAAGCCTTACAGCTACATCATCAGCAGGGCTTGCTCTTATGTGGGAGGAACTGCTGCTTGCTGCTTCTAACAGGCTTCCAATAGTGCTTGCACTTGTGAACCGTACATTATCAGGTCCTATAAATATTAACTGTGACCATTCTGACAGCATGGGAGCAAGGGATACTGGATGGATACAGATTTATGCAGAGAATAACCAGGAAGCATATGATAACTTTATACAGGCATATCCTATTGCAGAGAATAAATCTGTACATCTTCCTGTAATGATTTGCCAGGACGGGTTTATCACAAGCCATGCAGTTGAAAATATTGAGCTTATGGAGGATAAGGATGTAAAGAAATTTGTTGGTGAGTACCAGCCAGAAGAATATCTTTTAAATCCTGGCAAGCCAGTTTCAGCAGGACCTTATTCTATAAGTAATTATGCTATGGAAGCTAAGAAGAACCAGGAAATTGCACTTGAGAATTCTAAAGAAATTATACTTGAAGTTGCCAGGAAGTTTAAGAAAATTTCTGGCAGGGAATATGGGCTTTTTGAAGAATATAAAACTAAAGATGCAGATTATATAATGCTTATAATGGGTTCAGCAGCAGGAACTGCAAAGCAGGCTGTTGATGAGATGAGGGCACATGGCAGGAAGGCAGGTGTACTTAAGTTAAGGGTTTTCCGTCCGTTCCCTGCAGATGAAATAGCACAGGCACTTAAAGGATGCAAGGCAGTTGCAATTATGGACCGCTGTGAAAGCTATAATGGAAATGGAGGACCACTTGGAAGTGAAGTTACATCTGCACTGTTCCGTAACAAAGTTATGGTTGAAACTGTAAATTATATTTATGGGCTTGCAGGGCGTGATTTTACAGTTGAAGAAACAAAAGCTGTTTTTGACGGGCTTGAGGATATGGTGGTAAATGGTAATAAACCTGAACAGTACCAGTATATAGGATTAAGAAAGTAAAACACATAGTATATAACATATGTCATGGTTGGCGTTGTGCCATTTTTACTGTTGGGCATACCTCTGAAAAATGTCTGTGATATTCCTGGATTTTAAGATTTTTACATGTCTTTTATGGTATCCAGCTTAAAAATACATTGAATTGAAAAAAATAGGTAAAAAAACTGTGATAATTCGTGAAAAACCTTGACAAATCCATATAATGAGGGTATAAATAGACATGTAGGTTTTACGGAAATATTTTATGAGGAGGATTTATCCATGAACAAGACAGAGTTAGTAGCAGCTATCGCTGAGAAAACAGAACTTTCCAAGAAAGATTCAGAGAAAGCATTAAAAGCGTTTATTGATGTAGTGTCAGAGGAGTTACAGAAGGGTGAGAAGATCCAGCTCGTTGGATTTGGTACATTTGAAGTTGTTGAAAGAGCTGCAAGAGAAGGCAGGAATCCATTAACAGGTGCTAAAATGAAGATTAAAGCTTCTAAAGCTCCTAAGTTCAAAGCAGGTAAAGCTTTAAAAGATGTCGTTAACCAGTAAATTTTGTTTATGGTATTTGATGGGGCTGTTTTAACAGCCCCTTTTGTATCTGTAATAAAACCTGCTTAAAGCTGGATGCAGGTATATCTGTGCCAGCCATGCACTCTTAATATATATGTTTATAACTAGGAGGATATGACATGAGATTAGATAAATATCTTAAAGTTTCAAGGCTTATCAAGAGAAGGCCTGTTGCAAATGAGGCATGTGATGCAGGAAGGATAAAGGTTAATGATAAAACTGCTAAAGCATCACTTAATGTCAAAGTTGGTGATATTATAGAAATAGGATTTGGTGACAAGCAGGTTAAAGTTGAGGTTTTAAGCCTTGAAGAAACGTATAAGAAAGATGAAGCCAAAGAATTGTATAAAGTTTTATAGGTAATAATTTATAATGCTCCCTCATATATTGTGATAGAAATATGAAGGGAGTTTTTTATGGAAGACAGAAGAATAGACGATAGACCAAGCAAACAAGTACATAAGGTTTACCTTAATGGAAGGAGGACTGCTGTATTATCAGGTGTAAGGGATGTGTTGTCATTTGATGCAAAAGAGGTTTATCTTGAAACGGAACAAGGCATTCTGCT
Source organism: Lachnospiraceae bacterium (assembly GCA_009774235.1). Lineage (GTDB taxonomy): Bacteria > Bacillota > Clostridia > Lachnospirales > Lachnospiraceae > Butyribacter. The sequence goes on along the minus strand of VSNJ01000008.1, from coordinate 45,156 downwards.
TATAAGAGGTGATGAGCTTCATGTAAACAGGCTTTCACTTGAGAAGGGTGAAGTTGACGTGGACGGAAGGATAGACAGCTTTGCGTATTCTGATAAGGAAGAACCAGCTAAAAAAGCTGCTTCATTTCTTGGGAGGATGTTTCAGTGAGCGAAATAATTCATGGACAGGTTACTTTTCTTTTAGTAACACTGTGTTGTGGAATGGCACTTATGTTTTGTTATGAGGTATTAAGGATTTTAAGGTGGATGGCAAAACATACAGGTATAGTTATCTGGATAGAGGACATCTTATACTGGGCAGCAGCATCTATACCCGTATTTTACATATTTTTTATATATAATGACGGGGAAATAAGATGGTATGGTATTCTTATGCTTGTTATGGGGGCGTGGCTGTATGAAAATGGGATAAGCAGGCCTGTAAGAAAAAGGCTTGTTAAAATCTTTGGCAGCCACAGGCCTTCATTTTTAAGATGGATTAAAAACAAGATAAAGAAAGCACAAATAAAAAGAAACAAGAAGAAACAGATAAAAAAGATAAAAATAAAAAGAGGTTAATTACAGGTTGAAAAATTTATAAAAATAGTGTATTGTATATCAAAAGAGACTGGAAATAATTAATAGAAAGGCAGGTGGATATATGGCACGGAGAAAAACAAGAAGCAAAAAGCGGATAAGCCGTTTTACAGTTGCAGGAGTTATTATTTTTTGTTCAATTACATGTGGGATACTTGTATATAATGGTTCAGTTTTAATGGACCAGGAAAAAGAGTACGAGAAGCAGATTACACAGCTTAAAAAGGAAAAGAAGGAAGCGGATAAAAGGGCGGAGGAGCTTAAAGAGTATGAAGAATATGTAAAAACAGACGAATACATAGAAGAAGTTGCAAGGGAAAAGCTTGGACTTGTTTATAAAGATGAGATAATATTTGAACCAGATAGTGATAATTAATATGCCGTTTAGACAGCGGCATATTTTTTTTGTTCCCACCTTAGATTTGACAAAATATGCAAAATTAATTTTTTATACTGTGCAAACAAACGCACTGTGCAGGCAAAATGCAGGCTTCGCCAGTATGAATTTCAAAATTAAAAATATTTATGTCAGACTGACAGAAGGGGAGGTAACAATGAAACAGATTCAGAAACGGATGCTTTTACAAATTATACTGGGCTTTTTTTTGGGGCGTGTAAGCATATTTGGGCTTAACCCATTTGGTATTGCGTATTTTGCGGCGGGATTTACGGAAGGCGGGGCAGTGTTTCCAGTAGCACTTGCGGTATTTATAGGTATGATAGGAAGCAGTACAAGTATGGAGACTGCTATCTGTGGAGGAATGGTTATGGTTTCACTTATACTAGCTGCAGATATTCTTGATAAAAGGGAGATACATATAAAGATGGGACATGCAGCACTTATATCGGCAGCAGTTTCAGCGTCACTTTGGGTACTCCAGCTGTGGATTATGCCATATAACAGCTATAAACTGTGGATTGCAGTATTAAGCAGTATACTTCTGGTTGCATGCACCAGGGTATTTTATGATGGGATACATTTTATACTTTATTCAAAGAAATACCAAAATCTTGATAACGAAGAGATGATTAGTATTATAATTATTGCTGCCCTTTCGGTATTAGGGTTTCCAAAGGTATTTGTGGCAGATGTTTCTATTACAGGGATAATTGTTTATGTTATGCTTCTTATGGCAGGGTATTGTTATGGGACAGGAACAGGTGCAGTTGCAGGCGCAGCAGCAGGAATTGTATTTACAATATTTGGCGGGCAGGCGGAAATGGTTGGGATAATGGCACTTCTTGGAATTTGTGCTGGTATACTGAGAAGCCAGGGTAAACTTTGGATGGTATCTGTCTTTTTTATTACAGCTATGGCTTTAAATTATGTACTAGATGGCAATATTATGGAAGCAGGGACTATTAAAGCTGTTGCAGCAGCAGGTGTGATTTTTTTATGCATTCCTTCTTTTTATCTGAGGAAATTTGGACATTATGGCGGAAGTGCCTCTAATGATAAAAAGGGGGTACAAGATATGATGCGTCACCGCCTTGAAGAATTTTCAGACGCATTCCATAAACTTTCAGGAGCACTTATGAAGCAGACAGAAGATAAATATGAGATGAATAACCATGATATGCGTGAAATGATGAAAGAGATGTCTACAAGGGTGTGTGGCAACTGCGAGAATAGTACAAGGTGTATGGGCCAGGATGTGCTGTGCAAGCCTGAAATATTTGGCACTCTTGCAGTTGCGCAGGAACAGGGGTGTATTGTGCCAGACCAGATGCCGGCAGAATTTTTAAGTGAATGTATATATCCTGACAGATTTCTGACAGAAGCTAACCAGAATCTTTATATTACAAGGACACTTATGGGGTTCCGCAACCGTATGGCAGAGAGCAGAAGGGTAGTTGCAGGGCAGATGAAAGAAGTTGGGGATATGGTACAAAGGCTTGCAGATAATATGCCACATATTAAAGATTTTTCTATAGATATTGAGGAAAAGATTGTTACAGAACTTGAACGCAGAAGAGTTATTGCAGATGATATATTTGCATATGAGAAACAAGATGGAAGGCTTGAGATAAGTATGCAGGCAAGGACAAGCAGGGGAAGGCTTGTCACATCGGCAGAAGTTGCAAGGATATTGTCACAGGTTCTTGGTAAGACAATATGCCCGTCTGATGAGTCAAGGAAAGTCCTTGTAAATGAAATGATGCACTTTGTATTTGTAGAAGATACGCCTTTATATTCTATTACAGGCGTGGCAAGGCGTCCAAAGGACGGCGGGGAAGTTTCAGGAGATGCATTTTCATGTATATCACTGCCTGGCGGGGAAATGCTGCTGGCGCTTTCGGATGGAATGGGAAGTGGTGATGAAGCTATGGAAGAGAGCAAAACAGTAATAGAACTTCTTGAACAGATGACCGAAGCTGGATTTTCGCATAATTCTGCTATAAGGCTTATTAATTCCCTGTATATGTCTAAGGATGAGGAAGATGGGTATGCAACTGCGGATATTGTTATACTCAATCTTTTTAAAGGGGATTGCTGTTTCTTGAAAAATGGGGCTTCTGCAACATATCTAAGACATAACAGGCGTGTAATGATGATAGAGGGGCAGACGCTTCCTGTAGGTGTTGTCCATGAAATTGAATCATATGTGGGAAAAGTTGGAATATCTAACGGGGATTATGTTATAATGATGACAGATGGTGTTTCAGACTGTTTTATGAATAGTGAGGACGACCTGTCTGAATACTTGAAAAGATGTGAAATAATAAACCCGCATGAGATTGCAAAGCATATACTTGATGAGGCTGTGCGCAGAAGCGGAGGAAAGGCGGCGGATGATATGACTGTGATAGTAGCAGGGATATGGGAACGTGGCATGAAGTAAATTGGAGGGTTGCTGATGAATAGTAGTATTTACTTAAAGATTAAAAAGTTTATTGAAGAGAACAGGTTGTTAGAATACGGTGATAAAATAGTTGCAGGTGTTTCAGGAGGTGCTGATTCTGTGTTTTTATTTACTGTTCTGGCAAAGCTTGCTGGTGAATATGGGCTTGGGCTTTGTGCAGTACATGTAAACCATGGCATAAGGGGTGAGGAGGCACTAAGGGATGAACAGTATACAGTGTCTTTGGTGGAAGGGCTTGGATATAAGTGCAAGGTATTCCGCAAAGACATTAAGGCAATGGCGGCACATCTAAAACTTACAGAGGAAGAAGCTGGACGCAGGTACAGATATGAGTGTTTTGAAAATGTAAGAAAAGAGCTTGGATATAATAAGACAGCGGTTGCGCACCACAAAGATGACCAGGCAGAAACAGTGCTTTTCCAGCTTATAAGAGGAAGTGGTATAAGGGGGCTTGGTGGCATGAAACCGGAGAATGGCAGCATTATACGCCCACTTCTTGATATAAGGCGCATGGAGATAGAAGAAGCCCTTAAGGCAGAAGGCATAAGCTACTGCACTGATTCTACTAATGAAAATAATAATTATGCAAGGAACATGTTACGTAATAATATAATTCCATATATAGAAGATAATATACAGCCTGCGGTTGTAGAAAGATTTGTGGGGACTGCAAAGCAGCTGCAGGATATATATAGTTATATTAGGAGGCAGGCAGCAGCACTGTATAAAGAAATTGTTACACATAATAATAATATATATATGGCAGATGCAGAAAGGCTTTCAGAGGCTGATATAGTTATACAAAGGGAAGTGCTTATGTGCATGGCAGGAAAGGCAGCAGGAAGCCGCAAAGATATAACATCAAAGCATATAGATATGTTTACAGGTCTTCTTGCTGGTAGTACAGGCAGGCGTTTAAACCTGCCATATGGTTTGTGTGCTGGCAGGGATTATAATAAAATATGGATTAGAAAAGGCAAGCCAGAAGATGGGCATATTGGAAATGGAAAAATAAATATTTGTGTGCCAGGAAGCGTGGAACTTGAATATATTAATGGGAAAAAGCATATTATTTTATTTGAAAAGAAGCATAGGGAAGAAATTCCGGCAACTATTAAAAAAAATAACTGTACTAAATGGTTTGATTATGATAAAATAAAATTTATGCCACAGTTCAGGTATCCAGAAAATGGAGATTATATGTGGCTGCGTACTGATGGCATCAGGAAAAAACTTAGCCGTATACTTATAGATGCTAAGATACCTGCTAGTGAACGTGGCAGGACCTGGGTACTGGCAGAAGGAAGCCATATACTCTGGATACCTGCTATGGGAAGATGCAGTGCATATTATTATGTCACAGATGGAACTGGAAATGTATTATGTGCAAATATGTCTACAGAAGGAGAGAAAGAATAAGATGGGTGAAATTATACATGAGATGATAACAGAGAAACAGATAACAGACAGAATACGTGAAATGGCAGAACAGATTAGCAAGGATTATGAGGGAAAAGAAATACGTATTGTATGTATACTGAAAGGGAGCGTATTTTTCTGTGCAGAGCTTGCCAAAAGGCTTACAGTCCCTGTTACTATAGACTTTATGCAGGTATCAAGCTATGGTGATAAGACTAAGACATCAGGAAACCTTACTGTGAAAAAAGACCTTGATGACCAGGTAGAGGGACTTCATTGTATTGTAATTGAAGATATAGTAGATTCAGGATATACACTAAGCCTTACTAAAAAAATGCTTCTTGCACGCAATCCAGCAAGCCTTAAACTTTGCACTCTTTTAGATAAGCCAGACAGAAGGGAAACAGAGATTGAAGCAGAGTATACAGGTTTTGTTATACCTGATAAGTTTGTTGTAGGGTATGGGCTTGATTATGCACAAAAATACCGTAATCTTCCGTATATAGGGGAAGTTGAATTTATAGAGGATTAAATATTGTGAAGGAGATTATAAATGAAGAAACAGATGAAGACAGCCGGGATAGGATTTTACATTATTATACTTGCGATAATTTTTGTTGCAGTATATGCGTCAGGTGTACTAAGTAATTCTTCCTCAGGTTCTTATAATATCAATACTTTTAAAGAAGACCTGGAAGGTGGTAAAGTCCAGTCAGTGGAAATACTGCCAAACCAGGAGACACCTACAGGTGAGATAAGCATTGTATTAACTGGAGGTACATCAGTAAGTTTCTATGTATCAGATGTAAAAGAAGTTGAAGAGCTTCTTGAAAATAATAGTGAACTTGCTGGCAGGTATAAAGTACATGATATACAAAAGACATCATGGATTATTACTACATTGCTTCCATATGGGCTTGGGATAATTGCGATATTTTTCCTCTTCTCATTTCTGTCTGCACAGTCAGCTGGCGGAGGTGGTGGCAATGCCAAAATGATGAACTTTGGCAAAAGCCGTGCCCAGCGTATAGACCCAGGCGGACAACATGCTAAGACATTTGCAGATGTAGCAGGTCTTAAAGAAGAGAAAGAAGAATTAGAAGAAATAGTTGATTTCCTTGCTAATCCTGGCAAATACACAGATGTAGGTGCACGTATTCCAAAGGGTATTATACTTGTAGGACCTCCAGGAACAGGTAAGACACTTCTTGCAAAGGCTGTAGCAGGTGAAGCAGGTGTCCCATTCTTTAGTTTATCAGGTTCAGACTTTGTAGAGATGTTTGTTGGTGTTGGTGCTTCCCGTGTAAGGGATTTATTTGCAGAAGCAAAGAGAAGTGCACCATGCATTGTATTTATAGATGAAATTGATGCGGTTGCACGTAAGCGTGGTTCTGGGCTTGGTGGAGGCCATGATGAAAGGGAACAGACATTAAACCAGATGCTTGTAGAAATGGATGGTTTTGGCATTAATGAAGGCATAATTATTATGGCTGCTACAAACCGTGTAGATATACTTGACCCTGCTATATTACGTCCAGGACGTTTTGACAGGCGTGTAACAGTAGGACGCCCTGATGTAAGGGGACGTGAAGAAATATTAGGGGTACATGCCAAAGGCAAGCCTCTTGGGGATGATGTAAACCTTAAAGCTATTGCGCAGACTACAGTAGGCTTCACAGGTGCGGACCTTGAAAACCTGCTTAATGAGGCAGCTATTGTGTGTGCAAGGAGCGGGCGTAAATTTATAGAACAGGAAGATATAAGCAAATCGTTTATAAAAGTTGGTATTGGTAAAGAGAAAAAGAGCAAGATAATCTCTGAAAAGGATAAAAAGATTACAGCATACCATGAAGCAGGCCATGCAATACTGTTCCATCTGTTGCCCGATGTAGGACCTGTCCATATGGTTTCTATTATCCCTACAGGTTCAGGGGCAGCAGGCTACACTATGCCTTTACCAGAACATGATGAGATGTTCCTGACAAAAGGAAAAATGCTGCAGGATATAATTGTAAGCCTTGGCGGCCGTATTGCAGAATCTATAATATTTGATGATATTACAACAGGGGCATCACAGGATATTAAGCAGGCTACTAATACTGCAAAGGCAATGGTTACAAAGTATGGTTTCTCAGAAAATATAGGCATGATTAATTATGCTGATGAAGATGAAGTTTTCATTGGGCGTGATTTTGGGCATACAAGCAGGGGCTATAGTGAAGATGTTGCCAGAAAAATTGATATTGAAGTAAAGCATATTATGGATGAATGTTATGCTAAAGCTAAAAATATTCTTGAAGAGCATATAGAAATCCTTCATACCTGCGCAAAACTGCTTCTTGAAAAAGAAAGGATTGACAGGTTTGAATTTGAATCACTGTTTGCACCTCCAGTAATAGAAGATAAGGCAGAGAAAGAGCCACTAACAGTACAAAAGGATGAAATACAGGAAAGTTCTGTTGATAGTGACAATGAATAGATATGTGTGGTGGTGAACATGCACAAAAATAATTTTAATTTTTATGCATGTTTGTGCACACTTAAAATGGAAGGATTGCTATACTAATAATCGTAAACCCCAATACATTATATAGTTTTTGCTACACCCCATAAGTAACAAAAATACCTTCTCCAAAGGCGGAAGCACATAGTGCTTCCGCCTTTACTTTTTTAAATGCTAATGATATAATGAAATATAATTATCTATTTTTAAGAGAGGACAAGACTATGGGATTATTACAAGACTGGAGAGAATACGCATACGGCGTAGAGATTAATTCAAAAGCAGGAAAGGCTATCTGGGATAAATATTTTAAGGAAGAAAAAGCTGTTTATGAGCAGCTTTTGGCACAGCCTTCTGATATTGTAAAAGGTACAGTAAAAGAACTTGCAGAAAAGTACAATATGGAACTTAAATATATGGTGGGATTTCTTGATGGCATTAATGACAGTCTTAAAGAACCTAATCCGATTGAGGATATGACAGAAGATACAGAGATAAAGCTTGATATAGATTTAGAGAAACTTTATTATAATATGGTGGAAGCAAAGGCAGACTGGCTTTATGAGCTTCCAGCATGGAACAGCCTGCTTCCAGCAGAACGCAGGAAAGAGCTTTATCTGCAACAGAAGAAGTCTGGTACTGTAGTTAAAGAGAAGAAGATAGGAAGAAATGACCCTTGTCCATGTGGAAGTGGCAAGAAGTATAAAAAGTGCTGTGGGGCAAATATATAAGGCTTATTGTAAAGGTTTATATGGAGGTGTAAGTTTGACGGGGAATTATGAGCAGAAAATGAAACGTTACAAGGCATTGTTCTGCGTACCAGAAGATATGGTTTTTTTCTTTGATGCAGATGGATATGTATGTGAGAGAAACCAGCTTGTCACAAAGCAGCTTTTTTATGAAGAGGAGGAGGACATATATATACAAGATGTACTCCGGGCTGTTATGAGACTTAAAGATGGCAGGATAATCCTTGAGAATAAACCGGTTGGAGAACGTTTTGAAACAGTTGTTTACAGAAAGAACCAGACATGCATTACAGCAGGTGTTTATGTATTCTTTTTTGATGAAGAAGAAACTGGGTGTTATGGCATGTGTTATGCACGTAATATAGCCAGGCAGAAAGAAACTACCAAAGAACTTATATCAGCGAAGGTTGAAGTTGAAGAAATCCATAAAGAACGTAATGAATTTGTTGCAAATGTCACACATGAACTGAGAACTCCTGTAAATGGGGTAATGGGACTGGCACAGAACCTTTTAGATACGGATTTGTCCACAGAACAAAGGGAATCAGTTGAAATTATTACACAGTGTTGTGATAACATGATTAAGATTATAAATAATATCCTTGATTTTTCAAAACTGCAGGCAGGTAAATTTACTATAGAGAACAGGGAATTTAGTTTTCACCAGATGATGGACAGCCTGGTGAAAGTAAACATGCCACAGGTAGATTCAAAAGGCATAAAGCTTATTTGTAATGTTTCGGCGGATATACCTGACATGCTTATAGGTGATGAACTCAGGATTACACAGGTTTTAAATAATCTTATGTCAAATGCAATTAAGTTTACATCTGTAGGGCAGATAGTTATTAATGTTGTCAAAACTATTGAGCTTGATGATGAGATAGAATTGTTTTTTATGGTTATTGATACTGGTATAGGAATTGCACAAAATGAGATGGACAAGCTTTTTAAAAGTTTTTCACAGGCAGATGCTTCAATAACAAGAAAGTTTGGTGGTACAGGTCTTGGATTAAGCATTGTAAAAAGCCTTGTGGAGATGATGGGTGGGACTATTAATGTTGAGAGTGAAAAAGGAAGGGGCAGCACATTTTCTTTTTCAGTAAGAGTAAAAAAGGCAGATTTAGAAAATAATAAAGAAACAAATAGTGGTAATATTTTAGAAGAAAGTTCATATTCATTTAATTTAGGAAGTATATCTGATGAGATTGAGCAGGTGGACAGGGAACTTTATACACTGGGTTCTCCTGAAAATATAAAAGAGGTAAATGCGAATATGGAGAAACTTGTTATTTGCATAGAGATGGAGAACTGGGACAGGGCAGATTCATTTGCAGAGAATATTAAGCAGCTTGTTGCAGAAGATACAATGAACCTTAAAAGAAGGGCTTTCCGGCTACAGATGACTGTCAGGAAAGGGGCACATGAAGCTGCTATCCAACAATATGATGAACTGAAAGAAGCCATAAGTGAAGTATTTAGTGAAAAGGATGGGTGATAAAATGTCTACAAACCAAATACCCAATATACTTATAGTGGATGATGTATCAGCCAATCTGGTGATTTTATCTGAAATGGTAAAATCAGCGGGCTATGTGCCACGTCCTGTTACCAGCGTGAAAAACGCTCTGGAGGCAATAGCTAAAAAAATGCCACAGCTTATACTGCTTGATATAACAATGCCTGAGATAAGTGGTTTTGAGCTTTGTTCAATGTTAAAAGGCGATGTAAAGACAAGGGAAATACCAATAATATTTATATCAGCCCTGGATTCTGTTGAGGACAGGGTAAAAGGTTTTAAGCTTGGTGCGGTTGATTATATATCAAAACCTTTTGAAAAGGAAGAAGTAACATTAAGGCTTAATACACATTTGAAAATTTATAAGATGCAACAGGAACTTGAGTCATATAATAAAAGGCTCTATAAAATGGTTAATTCACAGATACAGAAAGTTGCCGAAGAGCAGAATAATATTTTCTATGCAGTGGCAGGTGTGCTTGAGCTAAGATATAAAAATGATGAGGGACATCTGGGCATGTTAGGTTCTAACTGCAGGCTTCTTGCAATGAGCCTCCAGTTTTCACCTAAGTTTGATAAGGAGATAACAAGCAGCTTTATTGACACTATAGCAGTAGCATCACAGCTCCATGATATAGGTTCTTTTGCAATAAGGGATAATATAATGCTTAAAGAAGGTCCTCTTACGCCAGAGGAGTGGGATATTGTAAAGACCCATACTGAAATTGGGGCGAAATACCTTGAGAAAATATATAAATATAGCGGTAATAATGACCTTATAGGCATGGCTGTTGATATTGCAAGATACCACCATGAGAACTGGGATGGAACAGGTTACCCATGTGGGCTTAAAGGTGAAGAGATACCACTTGCGGCAAGGGTTATGGCTATAGTTGATGTATATGATGCATTAAACCGTGACAGATGTTACAGGAAAGCATATTCTAATGAAGAAAGCCTTAAAATAATGCAAAGTGAAACTGGCAAAAGATTTGACCCTGGGATGATGGAGATATTTAATAAAATACAAAAACAGATGCGTTTGCGTTAATTAGCATTGCTTGCATGATTTGAAGTATGAGGAGGAAAATACTGTGGATTCTATGATGGAAATCTTTTATGAAGAGGCAACTTCTTTAATTAATGAATTAAAAAGTGCAATTCAAAAGTATAAAGATTGTAAAACTTATGATAAAGAATTTATAAATAATGTTTTCCGTATAATACATACGATGAAAGCAGATTCCACAATGATGCTTTTAGATACAATTGCAGTACCCAGCAGGATGTTTGAAAGTTTGCTGGTATTTTTCAGGAACAATAAGCTGGATATAGAAGATAGAGAAAGTTTTGATAATATTATACAAAAATATGTTGGCTATGTTTCAGATGATATTGAACGTTTTGCAAAGGGAGAACAGCTGGAACAGATGCATAAAGACCTTGAAGAGAATATTAAGAAGTATCTTGGACAGTTGAAAGAACAATATAAAGATGAAATAAAAAACACAAGCCCGGAAGATATTGCCAGTGCTGCACAGCCAAAGAAAAGGCAGGTATACTATATTGCCAGTGCAAGTACAGATACAAGTACCAATACAAATAAAGATAAAAAAGAAGATACAACAAAGAAACCTGAGCCGCCAAAGAAGATGAAGTTAGAGGAAAATGCTGGTGATGCAGTAGTCCTCATAAAACAGAAAGATATAGACAGAATATATAAGAGCATAAAGCATTATAATAAGTTTGTAAATAGTATAGAAGAAAGATTTAATGGTGACCGGCGTATAGAAATCAGGCACAGGGATTTAATGATGCTTAAAAATATTAAGTGTGAAATGTCTGATGCAGTTGAGCATCTTACGAAATCTGACTTTGTAGCGATTGCACAGAAGATGGAAGTAGTGGTAGATGAGATGTCTGCATCATTAAAGAAGCCTGTTAAGCTTGTAGTAAGAGGGCAGGAAACTCTTTTTGATAAGTCAAAGAGGGAAAAGATATCAAGTGCACTTGTGCATATTGTAAGAAATGCGGTTGACCATGGTATTGAAAGTATGGATGTACGTGAGCAGATGGGCAAAGCACCTGTTGGCATTATAAGGCTTTCGTTTAAGAAAAAGGATGATAAACTTATTATAACAGTAGAAGATGATGGTGCAGGAATTGATAAAAAAGCAGTTCTTAAAAGTGCAGAGAAAAATAATATTTTAAAGAAACCTGCAGAGGAGTATACAGATGAAGAGATTATTAACCTTATGTATACAAGCGGGGTAAGCACTACAGAAAAGCCAAATGACTATTCTGGCCGTGGTGTTGGAATGGATGTTATACACCATAATATAGTTTCACTTGGAGGCACTATTAATATAACAAGTAACTATGGATATGGTACAAAAGTAAAGCTTACATTGTAAGATGGCAGGTAGTAAGCCAGATATCACGCTGTAAGGGGCATGCTGGGCTTCCTTTAGCAGGTCTGTTACAATGGCAGGTATCTGGTTCCACATGTTTCCTGGTGTGCAAATAAATTTGCGTCATTCCCACTTTGCCTTTGCGTAAATAAAACAGGAGTAATCTTTGTGGGTTACTCCTGTTTCATAAAAACTTATATAAGCTGCATCTGTACATCTTTAGTCAGTACATCTGTATAGCTGAAAGAAATTGTGTGGACTGTATTGTCTAGTTTGTTTTCAACCTGGACGAGAAATATGCTTGGATAAGTTTTACATATAATGCCTTCAGTTACATCGATTTTATGTCTGCCACGGTTTGCCCGTATTTTAACTTTATTGCCAATGTTTTTATTAACGGATGATTTTACCATTAATATATCTGTCTGGCTCATTTTTCACCTATGCCTTTCGTTGCATGTCTACAATAATCTTATATAATACATAAGATAATTTAGCACAAAATTACCAAAAAGTCAATTTTACAAGGGTTATAGATAAAAAACTGATGTAAAATATTCACAATATTTTAAGCAGTAAGTATATATTTATTTAGAATATTTACATAAAATATTATGTATCAAAAAATAATAGCAGAAATTGCATTGGAAAAATATACAAAAATTCTTAAATTATTAGTGCAAAATTAATAAAATGTTTAAATGTTGTAATATTTGTGCTACAATATAAATAGTTGGCGGAAGGAAGTGAGCTTGTGAACCATATTATGATAGACTTGGAAATGAATAAGATAGAACGGCGGTATAATGGAGATAAGAAATTGTCAAGTGAGCTTATAGAAATAGGTGCCGTTAAGATGGACAGCAAATTTGATGTGATTGACCAGTACCAGACTTATGTAATGCCTTCATATGGAAAAATGAACAGCAGGATAATCAAGCTTACTGGCATTACAGATGACAAATTGGAAGGGGCGCCGGATTTTTTTGAGGCGCTGGATAGTTTTGCCTCGTGGATAGGTAATATAAAGACAGTTTTCTATTCGTGGAGTATGTCAGATATACACCAGTTCCAGGTTGAAGCCGCTTTCAAAGGGTATAAAGGTAAGATAATAGACAGGATGTCCAAAAACTGGGTGGATTTCCAGCTTGAATACAGTAAACTTTTGAGGATAGAAAAGAAGATAAAGTTAAAACAGGCAGTACAGGCAGCAGATTATGAGTTTACTGGAGCAGAGCATACAGCACTTTCAGATGCTGTAAATACTGCTGAAATACTCCGCTTGTCTAAAAATCCAGAAGAATTTGAGAAAGTAATGAAACCGGTACTTGATTTATTCAGGCCAGTACATGAGGGAAGTACCCTTCTTGATATGTGTCCTGAGTTTTTTGCTAATACATTAGGTATTATGCCTGTTACGCATGAGGAACATGACAACTGATGCCCCTATAATAATTATATATCCAACATAGCTTAAAGTATCTGGGATTTCACCAATAAACAGAAAACCAAGCAGACCAGCAAATATTACTTGTGAATAATCATACACAGAAAGTTCACTTGCAGGGGCATAAGTATATGCTGCTGTAATAGACAGCTGGCCTCCTGTAGCAGCAAGACCTGCAAGAAGAAGGAATACAGTCTGTTGTAATGTCATTGGTGTAAAGTTTATAATGCAGTATGGCAGTGAACATAAACATGAGAATGTTGAAAATATGAAAACTACCATATTGCCAGGCACCCCATTGCTTGTTGCTTTCCGGAGCAGCGTATAAGCTAGTCCTGCACTCATGCCACTTAGAAGACCTATGAAAGCAGGGAATGATATAAATGTAAACAGGCTTGCTTCTGTAAGTGTGCCAGTTCCTGGTTTTAAAATAAATACTGTGCCAGTAAGCGCAGCAAGTACACAGGCAAGCTGGTATGGCTTTGCTTTTTCTTTTAGTACAAAGTATGAAAATATTATTGCAAAGAACGGGGATAGTTTATTTAACATTGAAGCATCAGAGATATGCAGATGGTCTATTGCATAAAAGTTAAAGAAAATGCCTAATGTGCCAAAAATTGAGCGCAACAGGATAAACTTCCAGTTTCTTTTGCAGGCAGCAATATTTGTATGTGTTTTTAACAAAAGTGATAATGAAAAGAATATAGCTACAATATTTCTAAAAAATGCTTTCTGTAAGGTTGGTATATCACCTGACATTTTTACAAAAAGGTTCATAAGTGCAAAGCAAAAAGCAGCACATATTATACATAATATTCCTTTATTTTTCTCTTTCATATTAACTCCCTTAATTTAGACAAATAAAAAGCACAAATATTTACTGGTGATGTAAACGGACGCAGTTTCCAAAGTGTACGGAATATGTCTGTCCATACACATCTGGAAATCTGCTATCTGTTTAGAAGCCAATAAATATACATTTGTGCAAATTTATTACTATAGTTTATATTACAAAATTTAAATTATATTTATGCAAATCCCGCTAGTATTCTATCCTGACAGTTTTTATTTTACAGTAACCTTGATGGATGCCTTTTTATTGTTATATGTTTTTACGGTTATTGTTGCTGTACCTTTTCTTAATGCTGTTACTTTACCATTCTGGCTTACCCTTGCTATCTTTTTATTAGAAGAAGAGTAACTTATATGATAACTTGCACATCCGCTTGGAAGTTTTGCCGATATTATAAATGTGCCACCTTGCCTTAGTTTTTTATTTGAAGAACTGGCAAGTTTTATTTTAGAAGGTGCTTTTTTAACCGTGATTTCTATAGTACCAGATGCTGCCCTGTCTGCAGATGCTGTTATGGTTGCTGTACCAGTAGATTTAGCAGTAACTGTGCCATCACTGCCAACTACAGCTATCTTATTATTACTGCTTGTATATCTTATATTATTATTTGAAGAAGAACCACTAATTGATGCATTAAGTTTATATTCTTCATTTTTGCCTAGAGTAATAGCATCTTTTGATAATTGGACTTTAGTAGTTACAAAACTGCCTGATGGTATCTGTTCTACAGGAGGTTCTGGGGTACTTCCTGGAATGTCAGATGGGGTATCAGTTGGAGCTGGTACTGGGGCATCAGTTGGAACAGATGATGGAATATCAGTTGGGGCAGGTTCTTCTGGTGCTGGTACACTGCTTCCATCTAAATCAGTTGTAAATGCTTTTATACATATATTATTATATCCGCTTGAATAACTGTCATGCCATTTTTTATTAAGGTAATAATAACTCTGGCCTTTTTTAGAAGAATAGCTGTATCTTATTCCGTTATATAAAGAAGATTTGCCTTCAACTGGCAGGTATGCCTGGTTTCCTGTTGAGGAATTATACTTGTACGTAACTACAACAGAAAATTTCTCACCAGGGTTAATTGTACACTCTGAGGAAAGAGGTATAGTATGGTATCCGCTTAGTTTTGCTGTACCGCTGGTGGTACATTCTTTTACAAGCGTGCCTTTCTCAGGTGAATTGCCAGAAACATTTTTATATATTTTAATTGTATATGCCTGGTCATCTGTAATTGTATAGAAAGAAACAGCTTTTAAGGATTGTACATGGTCTTTGTCAGCTGTAAACACATTAGCACCAAGCATTTTTTTGTTTTTAATATATATTGTATCAGCATAACCTGAGCCATCATACTGGTAATTATTATCATAATTGGATACTGGTTCAACATCTAATGTAAATATATCACATATTGAAGGTTCATAGTATGACATCCAGAAATATCCATTGTCATTGTATTTTGTACCATAACTGTTTGCTATAAGCCATGCACCGTCACCAGAAGGACGGTTTGCAAAGTTATCCCTTGGATAATTATCATCCCAGCCAACAATGGTTACACAGTGGTTAGCCATTTTCTGTGCCATTTTGCCAGCATATCTTGTCTGGTAAAATGATTTGCCACCAAGACTGTTGTTTTCAAAACCACATTTGTCATAATACATTGATATATCTATTGCGCCATGCTCCATTAATGCCTGCTGTATTTCCTGCCTTGGACGGTTATCATAACACTCTGCATTCTGGAGATGTGCCAGGGAGTTATAACGTGTTGTCTCGCCAAGTTTTTTCATAAAACTTGCCATTTCATATTCTTGCTGGTATGTATTAGCATTAAAAGGGGCATTTTCTTCTTTTTCTGCACCTGACCACTGTGCCAGTGTTGCTATTGCTGTAAGTACATTTCCACCTGTATCATATGAAGAAGCATCTTTTGAGTCCATGTTTCCAAAGACAGGAATAGAAGGTGTGGAGCTTTTAACTATAGTTGCACTGTCACCATAAGTTGTATTGGAAGTGTCTGTAGTACCATGGTATGAAAACCATGCAAGATGGTTTTCAGAAAAATCAGTATTATCAGATTTAGTTATATTATTAAGGATGGAGCTTGATTCTATAGCTTTAATGGCGGCAAATGACCAGCAAGCGCCTGTTACACCCTGGTCTTTTATAGAAGTTGTAAGCATCTGTCCACGTAAATCATAACTTGATGGGATGCCTGATGCCTTTCTGGTTTTGTGGCTTTCAGATTGTGATGCAGTGTCAAGGTTATATTTGTTTCCATCTTCATCAATATAAGAATATCTTAAAAGACCATTATTATTACTGTCTATAACTTTTGACAATACATGTAATTCATCTGTACCATTTTCTGTTGAAAGGTTTACTGCTGCGCCTGCTGTATTGCCAGTACATATAAACGCAAGTGCTGATGAAAGAAACAGGCTTATAATTTTTTTATGTTTTTTCATATTACAAATTCCTTTCTTTATTATTAATATTTTGTAAATATCGTCTAATTCATTGAGATTAATTATTTTCTGTGATATAATTCTAAAATCTTTATGCAGAAGCTATGTTAATATCTTTATAACGAATTTACAAGATTAGTGTGGCAGAAATTTTGCAAAATGTCAAATAAATTGTGAGCATATATTATTATAATAAAATTTTATATTATAGAAGGGAAAACAAAGATGGAGTTTCTAAAAGATATTCTTAAAGGAGCAGTAATAGGGGTTGCAAATGCAATACCAGGAGTAAGCGGCGGTACTATGATGGTGTCAATGGGGGTTTATGACAATATAATTTATTGTATTACACATCTGTTTAAACAGTTTAAAAAGAGCCTGCTGATACTGCTGCCATATTTTATAGGAATGGCAGCCGGAATTGCCGGGCTTGCATTTTCTATTAAATCGCTGTATGCTAATTTCCCATTGCAGACGAGTATGGCATTTATAGGGCTTATTCTTGGTGGTATACCTATGCTTTATGAACATGTTAAAAAAACAACATTAAGGCTTGGACATATATTACTGTTCCTGGTTTTTTTTGTAGCAATAATAGCTATGGAGTATTTTGGTGGAAACGGACAGGATGTAACATTGTCTGTAGACCTGGTTTCAATTATTAAAATATTTTTTATTGGTGTACTGGCATCTGCAACAATGGTAATACCGGGAGTAAGTGGTTCAATGATGCTTATGATACTTGGGTATTATAATCCAATTATTAATGCAATTACAGATTTTATCACAGCATTGACAGCTGGGGACTGGGATACAGTAATAAATATATGTGGTTCACTTGTTCCTTTTGGAATTGGTGTGGTTATTGGAATATTTATAATTGCTAAAATTATTGAGCTTCTACTGCAGCATTTTGAATCATACACATACTGCGCAATATTAGGGCTTGTAATATCATCTCCAGTTGTAATACTTATGGGTACTGATATGGCACGTGTTAATGTAATAGCAATAGTTACAGGAATAATTGCACTTGCAGCAGGTGCATTAGCAGCAAAACAGCTTGGCAAGTAATTTTTGCCGGAATGGAGTGCTTATGGAAGAGAAAAGTAGAAGAGAATTAAGAAAAAAGATATGTGTCCATCTGACACTTGTGTTATGTGGCATTTTGTTCATTGTTTTTGCAGTACCTAAACTTGCAGGATTTTTTGCACCACTTATAGTAGCATGGATTATTGCAATAATGGCAAACCCACTTGTGCATTTCCTTGAAAAACGTATTAAGATAGTGAGGAAACATGGTTCAGCAATAGTTATTGTACTTGTAATCCTTATTATAATAGGACTGTTATATGCCTTGTTAAATACACTATTTGTCCAGATGAGTTCATTAGTTGAAAAACTGCCAGATATTTATGAAACTGTAATGGGAAATATACAAGCTTTTATGGAATCAATGCATGAGAAGTATAATATAATCCCTGCAAATATTAAAAACATTTTCTCAAATGATGACAGTAAGCTTAATGATTATATACTTGCGGCACTTGATTCACTGCAGGTAGATACTGTTTCAGCTGTAGGTTCTGTGGCAAGTTCGCTTGTTGATATGTTTATTATATCAATACTTACAATTATGATTGCCTATTTCTTTACTGCTGGCAATGATAAGATTAAAAATTTTGTAAAGAGCTGTATGCCTGAAGGTATAAATTCTTTTATTATGATAGTAAAAAATACAGTGTTTGTTGCACTTGGAGGATATATTAAAGCTTGTTTCCAGATAATGATAGTTATGTTTGTTATACTGCTTGCATTTTTCGTTGTTATGAATGTTGAGTATGCAGTTCCTATTGCACTTATAACGGCAATACTGGATTTCCTGCCATTTATTGGAACGGGGACTGTACTTATGCCATGGGCGGCTTATAGTATAATTACAGGTGAATATCCAAAAGCAATAGCACTTGTTGCAGCATATCTTGTGACAATGCTTGTAAGGAGGCTGCTTGAACCAAAGCTTGTAGGTGACAGCATAGGGATGAGCCCGTTCCTTACTCTTATATCAATGTTTATAGGATTCAGGCTTATGGGGGTATCCGGGCTGATACTTGGAATACCTGCTGGAATGATATTAAAAGAGTTTTATGAACAAGGGCTTATGGACAATACTATTAATGGAATAAAGATACTTGCCTCAGATATAAATGAGTATAGGAAATACTGGTAATTTAAAAATAAAGTTACACCTGGAATATATGGTGTAACTTTATTTTTATGGAATATTAAAGCCTGCTGTTATTCAAAATGGAAGTTTTTCTGGCTGTGGTTTCTGTCAACTGTAAAGTCACGTGTTGCAACTGACATAAATAAGCTGTTCATTATCTGGTATATAATAATTCCTATTACGGCTCCAATAAGGAAAATAACGTAGTCATCTATTGCGCATCTTCCAAGACCTGTTACCTGCTGGGCGGCTTCAAGTATAAAAGGAAATACAAGGTATGCCAGGAGTTGTAATAAAAAGTGGCGGTTTTTCAGGTATACCCTTGAGAAATATCCAAATGGAATACCAAAACATGCTATTTCTATTATATACAATATAACTGGTATTATATCCTGGTTTGTATTAAGCATTTCTTCTATATGTTCTGCTGTTGTCATAAATGGTACAAATATATGTGCTCCAAATTCTGGGGCATCATATGGCGGTACAAAAGGTGTTATAAAGTATTGTTTAAGAATTGCAAGTATATAAATTATTATAAAAAACTTACTCATCCTGTGGAAAAATAAATTAAAATCATCAAATCTCGGACCTCTGTCAAATAAATCCCTTATACAGCAATAAATAAAAGGAATAAGCCAGTTGGCAAGTATAAGGACTACTATTGAGTAGTCATATATTATCCACTGGTTTGGCTGTATAATATATACAATAATGCCAAATGCAAGTGAAGTGATTACCATAAATGATGCATGTATATAGTTGTAATCATAATTTAATGATGATTCAAGGAAAAAGTGTGATAAGCAAAGTGAGCTTATAATTGTAAATATAATTACTGTGTAGCGTTGTGGTATAAAGTAGTATATACATACTTCCATTATAAAGCATAAAAGGCTTAATAGTATTACAAGACTGCTTATATTAACTGACTGTTTGTTCATGATATTACCATCCTTATGTGTTTTAACTTTTATTATTATGTACCGCCTTATTAGTATACCACACTTTTTAGCATATGTGGATGGTGTTTATTGAAAAACAGGTAAAAATTTTACAATATGGTATATAAAATAGTAAAAATTTATTTTTTTAATTTATAGAATTGTATAATTTACAGATATTTTTTAACCTCATTAAGTAGACCTTGTAAAATACACGTTTTTTAAGCAGAGCCTGTTTTGGTAAGGCTAAACAAAGCGGCATTGAGGTTTGTTATTGGGCAAATAGCCAATGCCTGCTTGCAGGCAGAGCGGATTGCGGATATCCGCCTGGCTTTTGTCTTAAGGTCTTTTGGCAGATTTTTTATTAAAAATAAAAAAATATACTTGACATAATTTAATATATTTGGTATATTTAACAGGTCGCATGAAGTATATAGGTTATATATGGACATGCTGGTATGGGATCTTAGCTCAGCTGGGAGAGCATCTGCCTTACAAGCAGAGGGTCACAGGTTCGAGCCCTGTAGGTCCCATTGCAGTGTAAACTGTATTAACTGAATATGGCGGGATAGCTCAGTTGGCTAGAGCACACGGTTCATACCCGTGGTGTCATGGGTTCAAATCCCTTTCCCGCTACTACATAACCCGGTAAGAATATTGCCGGGTTTTTCTATCAGCAAATTAATATTGTGTGTAGACGGAGGTGTAAATAATTATGAGGGCTGGTATTGGTTATGATGTACACAGGCTGGAAGAAGGACGCCAACTGGTTCTTGGAGGGGTTGTTATACCATATGAAAAGGGGCTTCTTGGACATTCGGATGCAGATGTATTATTACATGCAATTATGGATGCACTTCTTGGTGCTGCGGCACTTGGTGATATAGGGAAGCATTTTCCAGATAATAATGACAAATATAAAGGGATATCAAGCCTTAAACTTCTTGGATATGTAGGAAAGCTTCTTGAAGAAAAATGTTATATTATAGAAAACATTGATTCTACAATAATTGCACAGAAGCCAAAATTAAGTGGATATATAGATAAAATGTGTGAAAATATTGCTGGTGTGCTTGGCATAGAACAAGACCAGGTAAATGTAAAAGCTACAACTGAGGAAGGGCTTGGGTTTACAGGGACAGGTGAGGGTATATCTGCACAGGCAGTATGTTCATTAAGTTCAATGTTTGACTATACCCGTGATGTTATGCAGCAGGATGGGCAAAAGAACTGTGGAGGCTGTAGTGGCTGTAGTAAAAATAATTTATAATAAAAACGTGTCTGTATTAACAGGCACGTTTTTTACGTGGAATTAGAGAAGACATATCAACTGTATTAAGTATGTCTGCAAATAATAATGGCAAATGGGTTTTTAATGTGGTAAAACATAGTAAAGATGGAACAATTACAGTTTGAATGTACTACAACTAGAAAGTATAAAAATATCAAAAAAAGCTTCTGTCTGGAATATGTTGCCAGACAGGGGCAGTTTTTATAATTTAATATCTTTTAAAAGCTTGGCAAATGGGCTTTCATCTGCAGTTTCACTGCCTGGCTTGCCACCTGCCTTGTATTCATCTGGTATTTCATAAGTTTCATCTGTACTATCAGGAGTGTCTTCCATTACAGCTTTAATACTTAATGAAATCTTGCCACCTTCTGTACTAATGATTTTAGCTTTTACAGAGCTTCCAAGTTTAAGCACCTCTTTAGGGGATTTAATAAACTTACTTGTTATCTGTGATATATGGCAGAGACCTGTGAGCCCTTCACCAATATTAATAAATACACCATATGGTTCAATTCTTTCTACAATTCCTTCTGCAATAGAACCAACATCAAGACGTGCGGTTTTCTGTGCCTTTTCAGCTAATGCATGTTCTTTCTCAATGGTTTTGGCGGAAAGCACAAGCCTGTGCTCATGTGGGTCTGCGGTAATAATTACTGCATCAACTGTCATCCCAACATAACTTTCTGTATCTTCTACATATTGGAGTGCAAGCTGTGAAGCAGGTATAAATGCACGTATTCCTTTTACATATCCAACAACTCCTGAAGGTACAGATTCATTTATTTTTACTTTAAATACAGTTCCATTTTTATAGTCTTCTTTTAGTTCATCCCATACCAGTATATTATTGGCTTCTTTTAGTGAAAGGAGAACATTTCCGCTTGGATTTTCAGGGTCAAGTACCATTACTTTCAGGGTATCACCAATATTTATATCCTTTTTAATTGAAAATGCTGGGTCATTGCTACATTCTTCAAGCGGGATAATTCCCTCTGTATAATAATTAAGGTCAGCGGTTACTTCTGTATCAGATATGCCTATTACAGTTATTTCAATTATATCACCCTCTTTCAGGACTTTAAAAGAGCGTTCAAGTTCATTTTCAAAATCTTTCATCGACTGTCCATCCATAATAATCTGCCTCTCTTTCATAAAACATTCCAGGTTGCAAAAATATGTAACCTGGTTTTTTGATATAGATATTGTAAAGTATTCCACATATAATTACAAGCCCATAAAACATAGGTGTAAATTTATAAAATAATAACAAAATATTATGCTTGTCCAGTTTAGAATAAAGTATAATGAAATAAACAGTGTTATTGTGTATTAAAAAATAATTCTTATATAATATATCATATGTTAAGAATTATATATTTATACATAGCAGTTCCAATGTACATAGAACCTGGGTTATATTTCCCTATAATAAACTATATTGTATAAAGCAGCAATCCTTAAAAGGAAAGCCTTAAACTTTATATAATTTCTTTTTAATAAAAAAGTAAAGAATTTCTTTTTTATATATGGTATTCTTTAATAAAATGATATATCAATTATAATTATTTCCTTAGGAAAGAGGGGTACAAATGGAAAGTACAAATATTTTAGTAGTGGATGACGACCATGAAATAGCAGACCTGGTTGCAATCCACCTTAAAGGTGAGGGGTATAAATGCTTTAAAGCATATGATGGCAGGGAGGCAATCAGTATCTTTCAAAGAGAAAATGTAGACCTTGCAATACTTGACATTATGATGCCTGGAATTGACGGAAGGCAGGTGTGTGCAAAAATACGTGAAAATAGCACTATACCTATTATAATGCTTAGTGCACGGGATAGTGAGAATGATAAAGTAGCAGGACTTATAAATGGTGCAGATGATTATGTAACCAAACCATTTAACACAATGGAACTTGTTGCCAGGGTGAAATCGCAACTAAGGCGTTACCAGAATTTTGGCGGTGTCAAAGAGAAATCTACTGAATCAGTAGAACTTGAGAACCTGTGGATGGACAGAAGCCTGCACCAGGTTAAGGCATATGGCAGGGATGTAAAACTTACACCAATAGAATTTGATATATTATTCCTTATGGCATCGCATCCTAATAACGTCTTTTCAACAGATGAAATATTTGAGAGAGTATGGAAAGAAAAGAGCTTTGAAATGAGTAATACTGTAATGGTGCATATAAGAAGGCTTAGGGAAAAGATAGAACTAGAGCCAAGAAATGCACAAATTATAAAAACTGTATGGGGAGTTGGCTATAAGATTGAAGCGTAGTATTTACAGAAGCCTCAGGGGGGAGCTTGTTATTTACAGTATTATAAGTATGATGCTTGCTGTTGTTACAGAATTTACACTTGGCATTATTGTAGCAAAAATTGCGCGTTCTTTTGGGACAAAACGTATAAAGTATGGCAAAGATATGAATATAAGCCCAGATAAAACATATCCTCCAAAGGAATTTATTCCAAATTACCATGGTATAAGGCATTGGAATAAAGACACACTTATGGCAGTTATGTTTATTATACTTCTGCTTGGTTTTCTGCTGTTTATATTTTATTTTCTTCTACTTACAAGGCGTATTACAAAAGATATGAGTTATATTTCAAGTTATATTTCAAATATTGCATCAGGCGATATGGAGATACAGATAACAGGCATAAACAGGGAAGATGAGATAGGTGAAGTAGTTACACAGGTAAACCGCATGCATAGTGAAATAGAAAGGCTTATGAAGTCTGAACGTGAAGCATTACAGGCAAATAAAGAGATGATAACATGTGTTGCACATGATTTACGTACACCACTTACTTCTATTATTGGTTATCTGCAGCTTGCAACAGATGTTGAAAAGTACCCTGTAGAAGAGAGACAGAAATATGCAAGTATTGCTATGCGCAAAGCGGACAGGATGCAGGGGCTTATAGAGGAGCTTTTCAGTTATACAAAGCTTATGAGCGGAGAGATAACCCTTCATAGGAGCAGTATAGATATAGTTAAACTTGTTGAGCAGATGACAGAGGAATTTTATCCATTGTTTATGGAAAATAACCTTGAATATACATTAGAACAGAATGTATACAGCCTTATTTTGGATGTTGACGGGGAACTTATAGCAAGGGCAGTTTCAAATCTTATAAGTAATGCAGTAAAATATGGCAAGGATGGCAAGGCAGTATACATTGAACTTGAGAAATATGATAGTGAATTACAAATACGTGTAACTAATTTTGGGCTAATAATTCCAGAAGACAGCGTAGAACATATTTTTGACAGGTTTTACAGAGTTGAGAGTTCAAGGTCTTCACAGACTGGAGGAACTGGCCTGGGTCTTAATATAGCACAGGAGATAGCTGTACTACATGGAGGAAAGATTACTGTAAGAAGCGGGATTAATGGAACATGTTTTACTATTGCCCTTCCAATAGATAACTGCAGTGATGGCAATGATGTGGAAAAAGATTAATAAAATGGAGGTTGTAAACATATGAAAATAAATCCAGTATATGGGAAAGAGGTAAAACTAAGGGTACGTTCATTGAAATTTGCAATGACTATACTTTTCTTTAACCTTGGACTTATTGCAATAGCACTTTTAGGTTTTGAAGTATTTTTCAATGTAAATATGAATTACAGGATAGATTATTCAGGAGCAACACAGGTGTACTTTATAATTATATGCCTTGAAGCGGCGATGGTTGCATTCCTTGTGCCTGTATTTACGGCAGGCAGCATAGCTGGTGAGCGGGAGAAACAGACACTTGAAATACTGCTTACAACAGTATTAAAACCAGGACAGATAGTTATAGGAAAGCTTATGTCATCAATAAGCATGGTAGTGCTGCTTGTATTTTCAAGCCTTCCTGTTATATCTATAGTGTTTACTATAGGTGGTATAAATATTACAGACCTTATGCAGTTTGTGCTTCTTATAATTATAATGTCATTATTTATAGGTAGTATGGGTATATTTGCATCTGCATTGGTTAAAAGGGCAGTTCCAGCCACAGTATTATCATTTGTTATGGTTGGAATAGTATGCGGGCTTACAGCAATAGGTGTGCTTATAGCTAATACAGGGGCTAATATATACTATTACAACATGCAGAATATTAACGCTAATATAAAAGTGCCTGATGTTACCTGGGCAGCATATCCTCTGCTTATAAATCCTGCATTTACCTTGATTGATATGGTACTTAAAAATTATGGAGCTATTGATATGGTTTCAAAGCTTGGACCTGGCCTTAATGGCAAACTGCTTCCTTTTGTTGAAGACTACTGGTTTTTATGCAGCATGGTACTACAAATTTTATTTACCTTGTTGTTTATAAAACTTGCAGCATTGCTTCTTGACCCATTAAGAAGAAAGGAAAGAAGCAGGAAAGTAAATAAAAAAGATAAAAAGGAAAAACATAAAAAGAAACAGGCAGCATTGCCAATGTTAATACTGGCAGTTATATTAAGCCTTGTTCCAGCTAATACAGATACAGCATCTGCTACTATAAAAACAAAACAATTAGATGCTAATGGGCAGATAAAAATTAGTAAAGATGATATTACTGCAACTATTGGAATTGGATATAAAGGCAAGACCAAGTATGAAAGATATATAAAAGTGGATGCTGTTATAGAAAATAAAGGCAGTGATTTTACAGGGAAAATCAGGATAGAGTGTTCAAGATCTGATGCAGATGGTTCTGTAGCTGTACAGAAAGCATTTGCGGCTGCTTCTGGTGAAACAAAAAGAGTACAGTTTGCATCAGCAAGCATAGAACCAGATGCGTATATAAAAGTTTCTATATGTGATGAAGAAGATAATGTAATATGTTCTGAATATGTCAGTACTAAATGGAACTACGATACAATCTTATATATTGGTACATTATCTGATAACCAGGACAGCCTGGATTATATATCAAGCGGGCTTGCAGCAGATAAGAACGCATTTGATGCTAGTGATGACGGGCTGGTATTCCAGCTTGGAATTGATGATATTACAGAAGATTATAAAATACTTGATAGCCTTGATATTATAATAATAGATGATTTTGATACAAGTAAGTTTTCAGATATACAGATTGAAGCGATAAAGGCATGGGTAAGTAATGGAGGCACACTTTTCCTTGGAAGTGGTGCAGATGCTGATAAAGTGCTTAAAGCGTTTTCTGGAAAAATGTTAAATGGGACAATAGGGTCTGTTAAGCAGATTAATACTAATTTCGGCATATCAAGGAAGAAGCTTACAAGCCTTCTTGGTGAAAACCGTACCAACAGAAGGGTTCCACTTGATATAACACAGATTAGTATTAAGGGTTCTGAGCCAGTATTGTCAGATGGAAGGAATAATCTTATAAGTTCCCTGGATTATGATAATGGAAATATTTTGGTTTCAGAGTTTTCATTAGGTTTAAGTTCTGGGACAGCTGCTCTTTATGGGCCAGTAATTACAGATGTAATTAAAAATAATATAAGTGATAAATTAAAATCAAATTCCAAGGAAGGTTTTAACCCGTGGTCATCATATTCTAATATTTACACATACCAGTATGAGGTGCTTAATTTAAATGAAACAGATTCGCTTCCTAATATTAAGCTTTATGCTGTAATTCTGCTTGTATATGTAATTATTGCGGGACCTGTGGCTTACATTATTACTAAGAAAAAAGATAAAAGGAATTTGTTGTGGCTTATAGTCCCGGTACTTTCAGTAGCATTTTCGGTTACAATTTATTTGATAGGAACAAGTACACGTATACAGAGACCATTTATAAATTATGTTTCAACAATAAAACTGCCAGAGAAAGCTGGTGGGAAGAATAATGTAAATACACAGTTTACGCTTACAAGCCCTTCCAATAAATCATATGAAGCTGTGCTTCCAGCTAATGTGGCTATATCTCCTGCTATGACCAACGGATATTATTATTCACCATCTGACATGGATAGTAACAAATATGATTATGGCGTAGAATATGGTGCTAATAACACTAAGCTTCTTTTAAACAGCCTTGCTGCGTTTGAAAGTGTTGGGTTTGAGATGGAAAATAAAAGTACTACTAAAGGGACTGTGGAAATAGATGTAAAGAAGAATGAAAAACAGATTTCTGGCTATATAAGCAACAAAATGTCATGTGGGCTGGAAGATTGTATTTTCTATTACAAAGGGGATATGTACTATATAGGAAACCTTCCAGCTGGAAAGTCTGTTGATATTTCAAAACAGAAAGAATATAAAGAAAGCCAGTATTCATTTGATTTTGAAAGCCAGTTAAGTGCTGTATTAGGTGGAGGTTTTTATAGTAATGATATTGATATCCAGTTAAAAAGAAAAATTGGAATGCTGCATACATTTGTTGCTAATAACAAGCTATATGATACATGGTTCTATGGTTTTACAGAAGAAGGTACAGAAGCCGGCTTTACAGATAATTTTTCTTTTGATAAGTATGGTGAAACTGGTGTATATAAGATAGCACAAGTCGAAGAAACATTTGGTGGATATGATGTTATAGGTTCACTCGAACAGTATGCTGTGGATTATGATAGTGCACATTCTAATGGATACTATGTATATGACCCATCAATTAGTAATTTTGAAGTAACATATAAATTTCCAGAGAATTTTACTCTTAAAAGACTTATTTATAATAGTGAGACTGCAGGAGGAGCAGAATTTAAGATAAAGAAGTATGGATATTCTGAATATGCATTTCCAGGTATTGCCAAGGTTAAGGATAAAGATACAGGGAAATATGTGAAATTGCTGGAATCAACAAAGAAAGCAGATATAAAGGATATTGAAAAGTATCTTGAGCCAGATGGAAGCCTTAAGATATATTATGATATAAATTCAAGCGTACTGTTAAATGTACATGGTCCTGATACATTCAGCCAGCCTACATTGCCAAGGGTAAAGCTTGCAGGCACATATAAAAACGCAAAAAGAAAATCCAGATAGTAAAAAGACTGGCAGCAGGAGGGTAAAATGGTAAAGATAGAGAAATTGTATAAACACTATGGTAAGTTTGTTGCATTAAACCATCTGGACCTTTCTATTGGGAAAGGTGAGCTTTTTGGCTTTGTAGGGCCTAATGGCGCAGGGAAAACTACGACAATGCGTATAATATCAGGTCTTCTAAAAGCAGACGGGGGTTCAGTGCATGTTGCTGGCGTAAATGCATTAAAGGATAACCAGAATTTAAAAAGGAAGATAGGGTATATGCCAGACTTCTTTGGTGTATATGATAACCTTAAGGCAATAGAGTATATGGAGTTTTATGCATCTATATATGGCATTACTGGTGAAAAGGCAAAGAGTATGTGCCTGGAACTTATGGACCTTGTAAATTTAAGTGACAAAGCAGATTTTTATGTTGATGGTCTTTCAAGAGGTATGAAACAGAGGCTGTGCCTGGCAAGAAGCCTTGTGCATAACCCGGAACTGCTTATACTTGATGAGCCGGCATCCGGGCTTGACCCAAGGGCAAGGTTTGAGATGAAAGGAATACTTAGGAACTTGCATGACATGGGTAAAACTATAATTATAAGTTCGCATATTCTTTCAGAGCTTGCTGAAATGTGTACTACCATAGGTATTATAGATAAAGGCAATATGGTAACTAAGGGGACTGTTGAGGAGATAATGCAGAAACTTAGCACATCAACCCCATTAAAAATACATGTTACAGGCAATGTGGAAACAGCAGTGCGTATTATTAAAGAAAACCCACAAGTTGAGAATCTTTCAATTAATGGTCCTGATATAACTGTATCATTCAATGGTGTTGAAGAGGATGAGGCAGGGCTTTTATCAAAGCTTATAAATAATGATGTAAGGATTTCTTCTTTTATGCGTGAAACTGGTAATCTTGAAGAGGTATTTATGATGGTAACTGCCAAGAAGGAGGTTCTGGACTGATGCAGAAAGTTGTTCTTACAGAACAAGATACAGTGATAGCCAGTTTTTTAAAAACTATTGCAAAGCGCAAAATGCTGCAAAGGTGGATACTGTGCATGGCATGGTCTATAACTGTAACAGCATTTATGGCATTTGTATTAAACATTACAGCAATATTTGTACCAATTTATAATGCTCCTTTATATGGATTGTTTATTATAATTGCAGGTTTAATTATACCAGTTATATATATAATAGTTAAGCGCACAAGCCTGTATGAAGCAGCAAGGTATGCGGATAAGGCGGGTCTTAAGGAAAGGCTTGTTACAAGTATTGGATGCCAGGGTTCAGATGAGGGTTTCGCAGGTCTTCTTAAAGAAGATACAATCAATGAAATAAACTGTTTTGACAAAAAACTACGGCTTCCGCTGGTTTATCCATGGAAAAGATATATAGCATCATGTTTATTTATAAGTTTATTTATAATATGTATATTTATACCATCCCAGGCTAAGAGAGATGCAGATTTTCTCCATAAGCTTGCTAAGCAGGCAGAAGAAATAAAGGATAAATTAGAAGAAGCGGAGAAGCTTATTGAAAAGGTTCCAGAAAATGAAATTGCTAAGGAGGAGGCTGCAAAGCTTAAAAAAATTTTTGAAGAAGCCAAGCAGGAACTTACAGAAGCAAAGAATACCAATGATATAAAAAAGGCAGAAGAAAGACTTGGAAGCAAACTGAAACAGGAACTTGCAGAAGCAGATAATAAAGGGCTTGTTAAAGCAGCACAGCCACTTGTACCTGGTACAGACCTTGAGGCAATGGCAGATTTTAATAAAAAGCTTACAGAACTTGCAGAGAAAAGTGGTCTTGGCAATGATATGGTTAATGAGCTTAAAAGCGTAAGTGAAAGCCTGACAGCTGAAGAGATGAAGGAACTTCTTGATAATCTTGAAAAAGCAATGGAAGATGGTGAGATTACATCAGGGGAAATTGCGGATGCACTTTCTGGAATACAAAATGGTGATGCACAGATGGCATCTGCAACAATTTCAGCATCTGCGTCTTCTAATCCAAGTTCTTCTTCAAGTGCATCATCAACGCCTTCTCCAAGCAGTACTCCATCAGCAGGAAATGGCAGTGGAAATGGTGCAGGCAATGGTAATGGAAACGGCAATGGTAATGGAAATGGCAATGGTAATGGAAATGGTACAGGAAATGGCAGTGGAAATGGAACCGGCTCTGGTTCTGGAATGGGGCAGGGCAGTGGCGGCGGCTGGAATATGGGAAGCAGTGAAGGACTGGAACGTAAAGAACAGCCAGATAAAGGAGAAGTAGTCCATCTTACGGGTAAAAAAGAAGGAAATGATGATAACCTTACAGGCAAGAAAAATGGTGATGCCAAGATTACACAGAAAGACGGCCAGAAAGGTGGTGCATCTTCTGGGATTAAGGCAGACCTTGATTCTGTAATAGGTGAATACAGTAGTGAAGCATATGCAAAGGTAAACAGTAATAAAGTCCCATCTGCTATGAAAGA
Source organism: Lachnospiraceae bacterium (assembly GCA_009774235.1). Taxonomy (GTDB): domain Bacteria; phylum Bacillota; class Clostridia; order Lachnospirales; family Lachnospiraceae; genus Butyribacter. The sequence goes on along the minus strand of VSNJ01000008.1, from coordinate 14,428 downwards.
TGTTGTAAAAGAGTATTTCAGCGGTTTTGGACAATAGTATAATAGTGTATTGGATGGAGATGGGGGCTGACGCAGTTTCCAACGTGCATGGACAGACATATTCCACCCAGGTGCACGCTCCCGCTACGATAGCCCCGCAGTGGCGCATAACAGCCCAATGTTTCTGCAAAACATTTGTTTTGCAGAAACATTCAAAACGGGCTCTAAGCGCCAGCGGTGCTAAAGTGCCCCTTTATGGAATAATGTCTGTCCATGCACATATGGAAATCTGCTGTCTGTCTAAAACCCGTCAAAATGACACTAAATAAAATGATACTAAATAAAGTGACATTAAATAAAATAGCACTAAAGGTAAAAATTTAATTTCATTAAGCAAGCTTTTAAAATACACGCTTTTAAGTGGTGGGTTTGATTTACCAGGGATTTTTTGTGACTTCATAAATAAAAGGGTTTATGGATGTTTGGAAATAAAAATTTACACAAAGATTATATTACTCTGGCAAGTTCCAAATGTTTTACCAAAAGGCAGCTGTTTGGGGGCGCTGGTGTTTAAGCCCCGTATTAAATGTTTCTGTGAAACATTTGTTTTGCAGAAACATTGGGGCTTTATGCACCACTGCGCATCCCATCCAAGCGAAATGCGTGCAAAGCCATGTGTAACATGGCTTTTTGTTGGTAAAATTTTGGAACTGACAGAGCCATTAAGTTTGTGTATTTTTATTTTCAAATGCCTCAAAGATTTAAGAAATGGAAGGAAATAATATGGCTGATAAAGAAAATATCAATAATATAATTGAGAATATGAGGGCATGTGAACAAGAGATTGCCAAGGCAATTATAGGGCAGGAAGATGTTGTCCATGAGATTATGCTTGCCATACTTGCTGATGGTAATGTACTTCTGGAAGGAGTTCCAGGACTTGGCAAGACACAGCTTGTCAAGACTATTTCAAAGGTTCTTGACTTATCTTTTTCAAGGATACAGTTTACTCCTGACCTTATGCCTGCAGACGTTACTGGAACTAACCTTATTATAAAGGAAGGGGGAAACAATGTATTTAAGTTTGAACAAGGTCCCGTATTTGCCAATATAGTCCTTGCAGATGAGATAAACAGGGCTACCCCGAAGACACAGGCGGCAATGCTTGAAGCTATGCAAGAAAAAACTGTGACAGTTGGAAAGAACACTTATCCTCTGCCATCACCATATATGGTACTTGCGACACAGAACCCTATTGAAAATGAGGGTACTTACCCGTTGCCAGAGGCACAGCTTGACCGTTTTATATTTAAAATTAATATGGAATTTCCAACACTGGATGAACTTAAAAAGATTATGGATATAACTGTAACTAATACAAAGCCTGTGTTAAATCCAGTATTAAATGGCAGTGATATTATAGAGATGAGGGAACTTATAAGAGATATACCTGTTGCTGTTGCTGTACAGGAATATGCACTTAAAATAGTCTTAGGTACACATCCTGAACTTGCAGACTCACCAGCAGGTGTAAAGAAATACCTGGATGCAGGAGCAAGCCCAAGGGCAGCACAGGCAATTTTCCTTACAGCTAAGGCAAGGGCTCTTTTAGATGGAAGATATAATGTTTCATTTGATGATGTAGATGCAGTTGCTCTTCCAGCACTGCGCCACAGGGTAATGGCAGGTTTTGAAGCAGTTTCAGAAGGAATAGATATTGATGATGTCTTAAAAGAATTGATTAAAGGGTTAAAGCAGGGATTATAATGGAAGAAAAAATTTTTGACGGGTCTTTTTTCAGGGGGCTTGACAGGGTAAAACTTGTTACAAGGATTACAATGCAGGGTGGCAGAAGTGGTATGAGAAAGTCTGCTGCCAAGGGAAGCAGCGTTGAATTTGCCGATTTCAGGGAATATGTGCCAGGTGATGATATTAGAAGGATTGACTGGAACACATATGGCAGGATGGATAAACTTTTTGTTAAACTTTTTGTAGAAGAAAGAGAAGCTTATTATTCTGTAATTATTGATACAAGCAGTTCTATGGACTTTGGGACTCCAAGCAAAGGGGTATGTGCAGCAAGGCTTGCTGGCGCCATAAGTTATATGGCACTTAACAATCTTGACAGGGTGCGCCTTTCTGCAATATGTGAGGATAAAATAATAAACAGCAGTGATTTTACAGGGAAACAGGGTTTTAATAAAGCAATGTCCTGGCTTGGCAACATGGAATTTGAAGGAAAGACTGATTTATATAAAAGCATAAGGGGAATACCATTTAACCAGAAGGGTGTAACTGTTATAATATCAGATTTGTTCAGTGCTGGTACTACAGATGAAAATATAGAGGGGATAGCAGATACAATACGTTATTTAAGATATATGAAACAGGAAGTCCTCGTTCTGCATGTATTGTCACCGGAAGAGATGGAGCCATCACTTGAGGGCACTATAGGGCTTGAGGATTTAGAAACAGGTGATATATTGCGTGTAACTGCAACAAGCCATCTGTGTAAACAATATAAACAGGTGCTTGACAGGTTTCTTGGAAAGGTGAAAGAGTGCACAAAACATTACCAGGCACATTATATACCAGTCTGCAGCAATGAAACAGTAGATACATTTATATATAAAGGTATAAGAAGCGGGCAGCTTGAAAGCTTTTAAAACGGAGGCGGGTTTATGGGAATTATAAGGTTATGGCCAGTAGCACTGGCTGTTTTTATACCAGGTATTATATTATTGTACCTTTTAAAACAGAAAGTGGTAAACCAGAAAATATCTGCATTAAACCTCTGGAAAGAAGCATATGAAAATGTACAGGCATCTACACCCTGGGAAAAGTTCCGTAACAATATACTTATGTATATGCAGATAGCAGCCCTGTTATTATTAATATTGGCACTGATGTCACCTTATATTACAGGAAGTGGCAGTGAGTATTCCAATGTACTTATTATAATAGATAACAGTGCAAGTATGTCAGGACTTTATTCAGAGGATGAAAGTAAACTTGATGTTGCTAAGGAACAGGCAGCAGATTATGTAAATTCTAATGATGGTACAAGATATACAATAATGACAGTATCAAATACCCCAGAACTTATAATTTCTGGTTCAGATGATAAAGGCAGGGTGTCAGATGCGGTAAATAATATAGAAACTACTGATATTGCGGGTTCTCTTGACCAGGCTGCAAGTATGGTACAGTCACTTGTTGCAGCATGGAAGAGTTATAAGGTTATAGCATTTACAGACAGCAGTGCCAATATGCAGAACATTAACTGTGAAGTAGTAGATTTAAGCATACAGGGGAATAACGGGGCAATACAAAGTTTAAGCCATACTGTTTCAGAAGATGGTACAGTAAAAGTAATGGCAAGGGTAGATAATTATGGAAGTAACAGCCTTAATACAGATGTTAACCTGTATATAGGGAACAAGCTTTATGATATACAAAATGTAACAGTAGAAGCAGGTGAAAGCAGTATAGTATATTTTAAGGATATTGCTTCAGGAAAATATAATAGTATACTTGCAGGAAATACCCCATACCTTATGGCAGAATTAAATTCAAAGGATATGCTTGCAGGAGACAATATTGTATATGATATACTTGACAATGGCAGTGAAAATAAGATACTTCTAGTTACAGATAAGAATACATTCCTCGAAAAGGCATTAAAAATTTCAGGCAGCCAGACGATAGACAAGGTGCAGCCAAAGGATGCAGAAGCAGCAGATATAGAAGAATACAGCCTGGTTGTATATGACGGGGTGTTGCCTGGTGAATTATCTGAAACAGGAAATATTATATTTATTAACCCGCCTGCTTCTGATGTAAAAAAGGAAACAGAAGGCTGGCAGAAAGATATATTTATATATGGAAAGAAAAGCAAAAGCAGTGTTATAAGGACATTGAAAGGGAATGTTACAGAATATATAGAAGATTATTCGTTTAGCAGCCTTGATGTGCTTGGATTTAAAACACCTAAGTGGGCAAAAGCCTTTTTTGAAACTGGCAGCAAGCTTTCAGCTGGTTATCTTGGCAACTATAATGGCAGAATGGTTGCAGTAATAGGATTTGACCTGCATAATACAGATTTTCCATTACAAACGGAATTTCCTATATTTATGTATAACCTTCTGCGTGAAACAATGTCTGCAAGGATAGCAGAGAAGTCTGTATATAATGCAGGGGAAGCTGTAAGTATACAGAAAAAGGGCAAGTCAGAAAAAGTGGTAGTAACAAAGCCTGATGGTACAAAAGAAAATTACAACCTGGAAGGTGGCACAGTAGTTTTTGCAGATACCATAGATGCGGGTTTGTATAGTATAAAGGAGGATGATGGAGAGATGTATTTTATTGTACCATTTCCAGAAGAAGAATCAGATGTTCTGAAAGAAACAGTAATTACATCTGATAAAAACACAAAAACAGATGTAAATAAGACATTAAGTGGCAGTATTTCTAAGAAAATGGTGGTACTTCCTGTACTTGCGCTGCTTCTTGTACTTCTTATGGCAGAGTGGATAGTATACAGGAAACGTCTGTAGATATTTGGCATGGAGGCTGGTTTATGAAAATTGCTGTACAATATCCAATGATATTATTATTAATACCTGTTACCATAGTTATAATGCTGCTTATATCGCATGGTTTAAGGGTTGGCAACAAGGTGCGTAAAGGGTTTATTATAGGTATAAGGATTTTGCTGCTTTGTTTAATTATAGGAGCTATGTCAGATATATCAGTTAATGTAAGTTCTAAAAATACTGGCACAGTATTCCTGGTTGATGTTTCAGAAAGTTTTTCAGCAAATAAGGATGAAGCTGTTAAAATGGTGAAGGATGCACTAGGCAGCCTTCCAAAAGGAAACAGGGCAGCAGTTGTTGCGTTTGGTTCAGACGCAAGGATTGAACAGTTTATGTCTGATGCCAATATGTTTTCAGGCATAGAGACAATGCCTGTAGTTACAGCTACTAATATAGAGAAGGCTGTAAGGGCTGGAATGGCTCTTTTTGATGATGACGAAGCGAAGCGTCTTGTACTTATAACAGATGGCAACCAGAATGAGGGGCAGCTGGATAAGATGAGTGCTGTGCTTATGGCAGAAAATGTAGAAACCAATGTTTTAAAAAAGGATTTAAAAATTGACAATGAATCTTATATATCAGACCTGTCAATTCCAGAAAAGATACAGGCAGGGGATAAATTCAGGGTACAGGTAGAGGTTGAAAGCACAACTAAAACTAATGCAATACTACAGTTATATACAGGAGGCAAGCTTAGCAAACAGGAGAATGTAACATTACAAGAGGGAAGTAACTCATTTATATTCCAGGATACAAGAAAGGAAGAAGGATTTGCGGAATATAAGGCAGTAATAATACCTGATAAAGATACAATAAATGTAAATAATGAATATTCTGCATTTACAGAAGCAGGTGGGGCAGAAAGGGTATTGCTTATTGAAGGTGCAAGAAATGAGGCAAGGGAGTTTAAAAAGCTTCTGGCTTCTGCCAATATCCAGTTTGATGCCGCCACTCCAGCAGCAGCGCCAAAGAATATTGAAAGCATGAATAAATATAAATGTATTATTATGGAAAATACTGTTGCAGATAACCTGCCTGCTGGATTTATTAATTCCCTGGATTCTTATGTAAAAGATTATGGCGGAGGCTTTATTGCTATAGGTGGCAGAAGAAGTTTTGCGCTGGGTGGTTATAAGGATACACCTATAGAAGATGTGCTTCCTGTAAATATGGATATTTCACAGGATAAAAAGATACCTGAGATGGCAATGGTAATGGTTATTGATAAGTCGGGAAGCATGTCAATGGGTGATGGTGGCAACAGCAAGCTGGATATGGCAAAAGATGCTGCTGCATCTGCTATAGATAACCTGCGTGATACCGACAGTGCAGGTGTTATATCGTTTGATGACAAATATATGTGGAATGTAAAGATACAGAAAGCAACAGATAAAGAAGATATAAAAAGTGGGATTTATGGTATAAAAGATGGTGGAGGTACAAGTATATACCCTGCATTAAGAGAGGCTTATGATAAGGTTAAGGAGCTTGACTGCCAGATAAAGCATATAATACTTCTTACAGACGGACAGGATGGATTTTATAGTGCGTATCCTTCACTTATTGAAAAACTGGAGAAGAATAATATAACACTTTCTACTGTTTCCATAGGAACTGATGCTGATGATAATTTCCTGCAGAAACTTGCAGAATTAAGCGGTGGCAGGTTTTATAATACTGATGCAGGGTCAGAACTGTCCAGGATATTTGCACAGGAAGTTTATCTGGCGCAAAAAGAATATATAGTAAACAGGGTATTTACGCCTATAATAAAAAGCATAGGCAGCATACTAGGCGGAGAAGTACAAGAAGGTCTTCCGGCAATGGCAGGATATATTGCAACAAGCATAAAGCCAGAAGCACAGCAGGTACTTTCTTCTGATAAAGATGATGACCCTGTGCTTGCATGCTGGCAGTATGGGCTTGGACGTACAGTGGCATTTACTTCTGATATAACAAACCAATGGACTGGTAACTATGCATCATGGAATGGTTATCCTGGTTTCTGGAAAAGTATAGTGAACTGGGTTACAGATATTGCTGAAGAAGAAGGCAGTAAAGTAAGTATATTACAAGAAGGCAGTGAGGGCAGAATTGTATATACTACTCCCGAGTATTCAGGAAAGACAAAAGTAACAGCATTATGTACAGGAGAAGATGGGGAAAAGAAAGAAATAGAGCTTAAAGCTACATCACCAGGAGTATTTGAGGGAAGTACAGGGGTTACAGATACAGGTATTTATTCAATAAATATTAAAAATACAGAAGATGGTGTTGTAAAAGATTCCAAAAACACAAGGCTTGCAATGCAGTATTCACAAGAATACAGATTTGCGGATGTAACAGACTGCCTTGACAGTTTTGTAAGCCAGACATCAGGAAAATTTATAGATAATCTTGATGGTATATTTGACAGCAGGCTGGACAGAGTGTCAGCATATAAAAATATTACACTCCCATTGTTAATTGCTGCAGTGGTATTATTCTTAATTGATATTGCGTACAGAAGGCTTGATATCAGGCTTGGCGCAAAGCTTGCAGCTGTAGTGCATGGCAAGGTGGCAGCAATTTCAGGTGCTGCGGCAGAAAAGGCAGGGAAAGCAGCAGAAGCTGTTAAAGAAAAAGCAGCAGATAGCAAAGCAATAACAGCTGCAAAAGAAACAAAGCCAGCAGAAAATAGTACAAGTACAGGGAAAGTTAAAGCATCCGGTGCGGCAAGCCAGAGTAAAGACAAGGGCAGCAGGCGTAAGAAGAAAGAAGATACACAAGATATGCTTGATATAGGAAGCCTTCTTGCTAAACAGAAAGAAAGGGAACGATAAGATAGACATAGACAATAATATATATGCAATATAGCCGGAACAACAATTTATTATAATAATCAAAACTGGGCTGCCGCTTTAAAAAATAAAATTTCATAGAGCGGCAGCTTTATTTTGATTTTCTTACAATACATTTCCATCTGCAAGTGTCTTAAGAATTTTTTCCACTTCTGTAACCGCTGCTTTATTTGCAATCGAAATTGTTTCTTCTGTCACTACCAAGATAATTCTTTGTCCTAAAATCAATTCCTATAACGCCATTCTTTTTTATATCTAATCTAGGATCACGTGCAATCAACCCTTTATCCTGCTTCTTATACAAATCACTATTTTCAAACACATCCCAATATCCTGCTTTTATACCGTAAAGCATCTCTTGTCATAACTTGGTAAACCACATCTTTTCTTATTACAATCCAGCAGTTCCTGGATATTGGGACTTACATTATCATCTTTATTAATATGGGGAACTTTTTTCCCATTACTTTGTGTTTCTGGATTTGACATTGATTTGCAAACACTTAAACCATATTTATTTAATTCATTTATATTAACTTGATTATTTTCAACAACCTTTCCATACCTCCAAAATATATATTATCAAAATGTAGGTCACGCTACTCTTACAATTGCCTTATATTTTACATTTTTCTTTCATATTTTTATTTTCATTTATTAGATTAAGATTTTCTTTTTTAAGATTTTCATTTTCTGTAATAAGATTACTATTTTCATCTTGATAATTTTTAAATTTAATTAATAATTCATCTATCTGTTTCGTTTCTTTATTAACTTCTGGCTTAATTAAAACTTTTATCTCCTTTTGGTATTTTAAAACCTCATCTATTTTTTCAATTAATATTGTGTTGGTTATATTACTACTTTCATTAATAGAAATACAGGGTTGTTGTGTCTGTTTTTTTCATAAGTATAAGTTTCATCCGCATCATTCAATTTAGCTTTAATTATTTCTAAAATATCTGGTTCATTTAGACATTGCGTAAAAATATTTTTTATAGCATTTTCCAATTCCATTTTATCCATTCCATTTCCTCCTGGATTGTATTTTATCATAATTTACTGGAAAATACCATTAAAAACACTTAGGATAGAGTGGCTTTACTTGGATATATGGCATTTTGTTTTTGTCAACATTATAGGGGTTTGAGTTTCTCCATTTTTTAGGTTTAAGTATCATCAATCTCCGTTTTTAATATGTTTAGCAGGAAATTGGCAGCATAACAGAGCTGCCATTATCAGAAAACTTATTTTTTGTATCGTAGATGATACCATATCCTCCCATACAAAGCCCTCGTCAAAGGCTTTGCATCCTATCGGCGATGCATATTTCCACCAGTCCCATATGAAAAGAAAACAGGGATTATGGGCATCAGGCAGTTGCTGGTATGTTCTCATGTAATGGGCTTGTTCTTAACTACGCCATTATCATGTATAACAAGTCAAAATCAAAAAATGAAAAAATTAAAATGGATAAGGTATTTCCAGATAAAGTAAAATATGATATATTGCCGATATGGGAAAATCATAGAGCCAAAGGCGGCTTTACCCCTCTTTTTTACCCGGAGGGTTCAAGTAGCCCTCCAGACCAAAGAGGAAGAAGGGTGATAACAATATATGTTACATATCAGGATTTAATCCAGATTGGAATATTTATTGTTGACCTTGTTAGATTGTGTTATATAATCTTTAAGGGAAAGAAATAGCCGCCACTATTCCCAGGGGGTACTTTAGACTTGTTGGTGCTTAAATTTGATATCCAATGCTTAATAGAATCTTTTGTTTATATTAAGCATTTGCGGCTTTATGTAGCATTACATGACCTGTCATAGCACATAGCACAATGTCATTTAGTTAAGTAAAGCCTGGTAAATAAATGGCGTATTTATGTTTGGGAATTAAATTTATACAAAAATTATATTACTCTGGCAAATTCCAAATATTTTACCATAAGGCAGCTGTTATGGATACGCTGGTGCTTAAGCCCTGTTTTCAATGCTTAATAGAAACTTTTGTTTCTATTAAGCATTTGGGGCTTTACGCACCACTGCGTATCCATCCAAGCGGGAGCGTGCTGCCTGGGGTAAAATTTTGGAATTGCCAGAGCCACAATTTTATTATAATGTATAACCTGGGTCTATTTTTTCTTCTTTATGCCTGTAAATATTGCCTGTAATACAATAAAGAAGCATAACAATGCTGAAAGTACAATACGTACCCACCAGCTTGAAAGTGAGCCTTGTGTTGTAATAAGGCTTGAAATTGTTCCTTTAATCAATACACCAAATATAGTCCCGAATGGTGTGCCGACACCACCGCTTAATAGTGTGCCGCCAATAACAGAAGCAGAAATAGCGTCCATCTCCAGGCCTTTTGCCTGTTCTACAAATCCTGAACAGCTGTTAAGGCAGAATAAAAATCCGCCACATCCTGCAAGAAAACCATTAAGTATATATGCTTTAAATTTTGTTTTACGTACATTTAATCCCATCATCATAGCACTTTGTGCGTTGCCGCCTATTGCGTATACTTCACGTCCGAATTTAGAATACTTCATAACAAGTGCTACTATAATAACAATGGCAAGTGCAATAATAACAGTAGGGTAAATATGTGCAGGTATAAACTTTCCACGCTTGCTGTATGAACCAATTGGAAGGTCAATACTGAATGTTGCCCATGAAATGAATATATCATTTTTAATAGAAATCATATCTGTGCTAATCATAGAAGTAAGTCCTCTTCCAAAGAACAGGCCTGCAAGGCTTACAATAAATGGCTGTATTTCCAGGTAAGAAATTAAAAATCCCTGTACAATGCCATATAAAAGACCAATGCCAAGGGCAATAACAACTGCCATATATGCACTTGCACCATGGTTTTCTATCTGGTTAGCTATTGCCATACAGACAAGTGCAGTAACAGAACCAACAGAAATATCAATACCACCAGTAATCATAACTATTGTCTGTCCAACTGCGATAACTAAAAGCCCTGCGTTAGAAATAAGCAGGTCAAGGAACATCTGGGGCTTTGCAAAACCATTATCCTTGAAAATAATCATGCCTGAGATATACATTGCCAGAAACAGCAATATTGTAATCATAAGGAGGAAAGTGTTAGAATTAAATTTTCTTTTTTCAGTTGTAACTGTATTTGATTTAAAAATACCCATTTCCATATTTATTTTCCTCCTTCCACAGCTGTACCGCCAGATAATTTCTTTGTTTTCTGTTTTGCAAGCATCTTTTTAAATGCTGGGCTTTGTAGAATTACAATAATAATAACTACTATTGCTTTATAAACTGGAAGCTGGTCTGCCTTTACATTCATTGCATAGAGGGTAGTAGTAAGTGCCTGTATTGTATATGCACCGATAACAGAGCCCATAAGGCTGAATTTGCCGCCGCCAAGTACATTGCCGCCAAGTGCAACAGCAAGTATGGCATCCATCTCCAGGTTAAGGCCGATATTATTAGCATCTGCTGAGTATATGCGGCTTGATGCAATTACACCAGCAATTCCTGCCATAACCCCACAGATTACATAAGTAAGGAATTTAATAAGTACAGAGTTTAAACCAACCAGTCTTGAAGCAGTCCCGTTTATGCCAACACTTTCAATATAAAGCCCTAAAGCAGTCTTTTTAAGTACAAGATTTACAATAACGATAACTATAATTGCAAGGAATATAGGGGTAGGGACAGGACATTTCCCAATATATCCTCCAAATGTTTTATAAGAATCAACACGTATATATGTAATCTGTCCTTTTGTAATTAACTGTGCAACACCTCTTCCAGCAGTAAATAAAATTAAAGTAGCAACCATTGGCTGTATACCAAGCTTTGCAACAAGAAACCCGTTAAATGCACCACATAATGCAGCAGCAAGGATTGCAGAAATAATAGCAAATATCATAGGGGAAGCAAGTTCTGTAACAGAAACCTCACCGCCAGAGAGAATCTGGCAGCATACAGCAGCAGCGACTGCCATAACAGCACCTACACTGATATCCTGGCCACCAGAAGCAGCAGTTACAAGTGTCATTCCTATTGCAAGTATTACAAGTTCAGAAGCACGGTTAATTACAATAATAATATAACCAGACAATACACCATTCTCAAGAGTGATTTTAAAGAAATCAGGGGTCTTAATAACATTGGCAAGAAGCACTGCTAATAAACATACAACTGGCAGGAAAAGGCGTTTTGAAGTAATATTTTTAAGAGTGTCTTTATTCATTTTCATCACCTCCTGCGATTGCTTTCATAACTCCTTCTTGTGATAAGTCATCACCGGTTAATTCGCCAACTTTCTTTCCATCACGCATAACTCCCATACGTGAACAGGTACGCAGCATCTCTTCTACTTCAGAAGAGATAAAAGTAACTGACATGCCTTTATCTGCAAGGTCAAGTACAAGTTTCTGTATCTCTGTTTTGGTACCAATATCTATACCACGTGTTGGTTCATCCAGTATAAGGTATTCAGGGTTAGTAAGCAGCCATCTTCCTATAATAACTTTCTGCTGGTTTCCGCCAGATAAGCTTTTAATAGGGGTTTCACGGCTGGCAGTTTTAACCTGGAGCATTTTTATGTATTTATCCGCCGCTTCTTCCATTTCTTTACGGCTCATAAGATGGAACATACCTTTCTTCGCCTGTAGTGCAAGTATAATATTTTCCCTTACGGATAAATCAGCAATAATGCCATCCTTTTTACGGTCTTCTGGGAGATATGCCATACCAAGTTTCATAGCATCAATAGGAGCATTAATTTTAGCTTCTTTTCCGTTGACAAATATTTTGCCAGAGTCTGGTTTATCAGCGCCATATATTGCACGTACAAGTTCAGAGCGTCCAGAACCTAACAGTCCTGTAAGACCTACAACTTCACCCTTATTTGCTACAAAATCAAAAGGTTTAATGCTTCCTTTCCTTCCAACACCCTTTGCTTCTATAACTGGAATTAACTTATCAAGCTGTTTGTGGTCTCCCTTAATATCTGCAAGGTCATCAAAATCTTTACCCATCATCTTGGCAACAAGCATTACACGTGGGAGTTCTGCAGTTTCATATTCCCCAACAAGAGTCCCGTTCCGCAGTACAGTAATACGGTCACATACTGCATATACCTGTTCAAGGAAATGTGTAACAAATATAATGCCAACACCTTCACTTTTAAGCCTGCGCATAAGTACAAAAAGTTTCTCAACTTCTTCATCATCCAGTGATGAAGTTGGTTCATCAAGTATAAGCACCTGGCATTTCATATCAACTGCCCTGGCAATAGCAATCATCTGTTGTTTAGCGATAGAACATTCTTCAAGTTTATCAGATACATTAGCATCAATATCCAGGTCCTTAAGAAGTTCTGTAGCTTTAGACTTCATAGTTTTCCAGTCAATAAAGCCAAATTTCCTCGGTTCACGTCCAATAAAGAGGTTTTCTGCTACAGAAAGGTTTGGGCACAAATTTACTTCCTGGTATACAGTGCTTATTCCGTGTGACTGGGCGTCTTGTGGTGATTTATTTATAATGCTTGCACCTGACATTATAATTTCACCAGATTCAAAATCATGTACTCCGGTAAGCACTTTGATAAGGGTGGATTTTCCTGCACCATTTTCACCCATAAGCGCATGGATTTCCCCTTTACGCAGTTTAAAATCCACATGCTGCAATGCTTTGACACCAGGAAAAGTTTTTGAAACGTTCTTCATATCCAGTACAATTTCTTTTTCCATTTTACTCCTCCATTCCGTTCTAATATAATAAAGAAGCTGGTTTTCTGGATAAAAAAGGCAATGCCTATGCATTGCCCTTATATCCAGGCTTGCTTTATTCCCATGGGAACCAGATACCTGCCTTTTGTATAGTATCTGGATGGATTTTAATAAGCACGGCCGTTGATTACATCTTCAGTTACTTCAGTAACAGTATAATCTGTACCATTAACAGTAACCTTATCAACATCTGCTCCATGTGCAAAAATTCCTTCATCTACATATGCCTGTTTATCTGGAGTTTCATTATTTTCCAGTTTTTTAATTATTTCTTCTACACGTGGGCCATGAAGAGGATTACACTCTGTATTTAATATAATTTTGCCAGATAAAGTATCTGTAATGCCAGCCTTTGTTGTATCAAATGACATTACAAGAATATCCCCGTCTGGACCTACTTTCTTTCCAGCAGCTTCAATAGCATCAATAGCACCAAATGCTTCATTATCATTTTCACAATATACAACATTAATATTGTCATGCTGTTTTAACATTGACTCCATAACTTCCTGGCCTTTTGCCTGTGTAAATTCACCAGTCTGCTGTGCAAGCAGGTTCCATCCGTTTGCTTCAACAGCCTCATTTAATGCCTCTGTACGGCCAATCTGTGCAGAAGAACCAATAGTTCCTTGGATATCCACAATATTAATTTCTTTCATATCCTTTGATGCCGCATATGCCTTTAACCATTCACATGCTTTCTGTCCTTCAAGCTTAAAGTCAGAGCCAACCCATGCCGTATAAAGGCTGTCATTTGAAACATCTATCATACGGTCAACAATAATAACCGGGATATCTGCATCTTTTGCTTCCTGGAGTACACTGTCCCATCCTGATTCTGTAGCAGGTGCAAGAACTATGTAGTCAACTTCCTGCTGGATAAAGTTACGGATTGCAGTAATCTGGTTTTCCTGTTTCTGCTGTGCATCATCAAAAATCAGTTTATATCCGTTTTCTTCGCTAAAGGTAGATTTCATTGATTCAGAGTTTGCTGTACGCCAGTCAGATTCTGCTCCTACCTGTGAGAAGCCAACAGTAATTACATCACTGCTGCCGCCAGCTGTGTCAGTATCTTTGCTGCCGCCACCTCCGCATCCTGTTAAAAGGGCAGCAGCCATCATAACAGAAAGCACTTTTGCTAAAAATTTTTTCTTCATTCTTCTTCTCCTCCTTGATTTTAGATATAATGATAGTGATACTATTATTATAGTATTACGAATATGTAG
>VSNJ01000079.1 GCA_009774235.1 Lachnospiraceae bacterium | reverse complement strand
CTATATAAGTATTTATTACTCTGTCTAACAATTTATTGAAAAACACAATAATGAATATTTTATAACAGCTAATCTGCAAGGGTATTATCTGTAAAAATTATTAAGCTGTGTATTTATTACTAATTTTGCCAGAAATCTACACCAAATGTAAGCCTTACTGCTGCACCAAAATCAAAATATGTATTATCTTTATCAACTTCAAATTCTATTTTTTTGGTTTCATATATTGTATCATTTTTTAAATATATTTCATGTGTACCCTCTTCTAGCTTTATACTATAACTATTCTCTTCACCTGCTTTATGGTGATGTTTTATTTCCTTATCATCTACAATTATATTCATTGGATTATTACTAGTTAATGAAACCCATTCATAATCAATATTAATTATAACATTGTAACTATTTATAGTTTTTACATTTTTATTATCATCTTCAGACACACATGAATTAAATATATATGCCACAATAAGCACCATAATAACAAAGCCTAGGCATCCGCTACATCCACTATTATTAGTTTCTTTCATAAAAGTATCCTCCTATAAAAATTATTTACCCTGCACATCCCTTAAATAAATAACAATGATTATAAAAATAATTGTACCCTGACATCCTCCAGAACTTGAATTATCTCCCTCAAATATAAATTTAGCTATATCATATATCCCCTTTTGTTTATTAAAATTTATTTATATCCTGCTATTTGTTTATTTACTTATATGTTATCACATTGCAATGACAGATATTGTCAATTCCAAAAAATTTTTAGATAAACAGTATATAACACTTGACAACAGTTATCAACTGTTATATACTGTTATACACCAGAGGAGGTTAACAGTATTGAAAATAATTATAAACAGTTCGCTTATGGTTCCTATTTATGAGCAGATTGTAGACCAGATAAAGCTGCTTATACGTAATGGGGAGCTAAAAGCAAATGATAATCTGCCATCTGTCCGTACTTTATCAAAGGAACTTAAAATTAGTGCCCTGACTGTTAAAAAAGCTTATGATAATTTAGAAAGTGAAGGTTTTACAACAACAGTCCATGGTAAAGGAACTTATGTATCAGCTATTAATACGGAGCTTTTACTAGAGGAACAGAAAAAAGAAGTAGAGACTAGCTTAGAAATGGCAATCCAAAAAGGCAGAAGTTATGGAATAAGTGATGAAGATATCAGGAGTTTATTTGAATTGATTTTGGAGGGTTGATTATGTTAAAAATTAAACATTTAAGAAAAAACTATGGAAATTTCTCATTAGACTGTTCATTAGAAATTGCGCCAGGTTGTATAACAGGTCTGATTGGGCAGAATGGTTCTGGAAAAAGTACAACTTTTAAGGCTATATTAGGACTTATTTCCATAGATGGCGGAACAGTAAGTATATTTGGAAAAAACATACAAGAGTTTAGTGCTAAAGATAAACAGGATTTAGGAATTGTTTTATCTGATTCTGGTTTTAGCGGATACCTTACAGTTAATGATATTATCCCTATTTTAGATAATCTTTATGAAAGTTTTGATAAAGCATTTTTCATGGAACAATTACAGAAATTCCAATTACCATTTAACAAAAAAATTAAAGAATTTTCAACTGGCATGAAAGCAAAACTAAAAGTATTAATTGCCGTTTCCCACAATGCTAAATTATTAATACTTGATGAACCAACATCAGGTTTAGATGTTATTGCAAGAGATGAATTATTAGAAATATTAAGGGACTTTATGGAAAAAGATGAAGAACGTTCTATCCTGGTTAGTTCCCATATTTCAAGTGATTTAGAAACTTTATGTGATGATATTTACATGATACATAACGGAAAAATTATTATGCATGAAGATACAGATGTTTTATTAAGTAATTATGCATTATTAAAAACTGATACAGAACAATATAAAAACTTAGATAAACAATATATTCTGCGTTACAAAAAGGAAAGTTATGGATATAGCTGCCTTACTGGCCAGAAACAATATTATATGGAGAATTACCCTGGAATAGCTATTGAAAAAGGTAATATTGATGAAGTAATTACAATGATGGCCAGGGGTACACAATGTGTAAATTAATGTCTGGTACAGGAAAATTTCTGCCAGATATATATTAAATTTCATAAGCAGTATTGTCTATTATACTATTTGTACCGCCAGAAGCGGAATGGAGGATTATTATGAAAGGTTTATTAATTAAAGATTTTAAATTGCTTAAAAACCAGAAAAATTTCTTTATTATTTTAATTGCTATAGTCATAGGAATGTCAGCTTATATGGAAGATGTATCATTTATTATTGGATATCTTACATTTATTTGTTCTATGTTTACTTTGAGCAGCATAAGTTATGATGAATTTGATAATGGATATGCTTTTTTATTCTCATTGCCAATTACTAGAAAAGGCTATGTTTTGGAAAAATACAGTTTTGGTCTTATTGTTGGCATAATTTCATGGTTATTTGCCACAACTATTGCTATTATTGCTGGATTAATGAAAGGTTCAATTATATTAAAAGATATAATAATAATTGCCTTATTGGAATTGTTAGTATTGGTAATATTATTATCAGTTATGCTTCCTTTCCAGTTAAAATTTGGCGGTGAAAAAGGCAGAATTGCAATTATCTGCGCAGTTGGCATAGTATTTGTTATTGCATTTTTTGTAGTTAAGATTGCAGAATTTTTTAATATTGATTTAATTAAAATATTTAATAATTTACCAGTAATAAGAATGGATATGCTTATTGCAATAATAACAGTAATTACAATTCTATTATTACTGCTTTCATTAAAAACCAGTGTATATATTATAAACAAGAAAGAATTTTAACCTTATTAAGTAAGCCCTTTAAAATACACGCTTCTTAAGCGGTGGGTTGGTTTACCAGGCTTGCTTAGTCTGGCAGGAGATTGGACTCCTGTCAGACTAAGCAAAATAGCAATGAGGTTATAAGCAATCCGCTTGACTACAATATCATACAGAAATAATATATATAAGATACCAATAAAGCATGTACCAGCAGGTTTTATTGGTATCTGTCTGTTCCATTCCCATAATTAACAATATCTTTAAGATACTGGTATCCATATTGTTGGTAAAACACACCTGGATATTTTTTATATAATTTTCTGGCATTCTGAAACACAATAGTTAAGCAGTTCTTTTTCTGAATTAAATTTATCCTTGTCCAGCCATTCTACTTCCTTTTCCCGTTTAAACCATGTAATCTGCCTTTTAGCAAAATGTCTTGTTTCCTGTTTTATTTTTTCAAATGCATCATCAAGTGGCAGGTCTTTTTCTAATGCATCTATAATTTCTTTATATCCAAGCCCCTGCATTGAAACCATATTCCTGGTACATCCTTTTGCTATAAGCTCTTTTACTTCATTTTCAAGCCCTTCTTCACGCATTATATCAACCCTTTTATTTATACGTCCATATAAAATATCCCTTGGAAGGTTAAGTACAAAATATTTAAATTTAAACGGTGGTTCTTTCTTACGTTCTTCTTCATTATGAAGTGATATAGGTTTTCCAGTCTGTTTATAATATTCTAATGCCCTGATTACACGTTTGGTATTATTAGGATGTATAGCCTCTGCAGAAACTTTATCTACTTTTGCCAGTTCACTATGGAGTGCTTCTGCCCCATATACACTGGCAAAATGCCATAATTTTTCACGGTATGGATTATCTGCTTCTGTTTCATTAAAATTTATATTATAAAGGACTGCCTGTATATAAAAACCTGTTCCGCCAGCTATTACAGGCACTTTCCCATGGCTGTATATTTCTTCTATATACTGGCTGCACCGTTCTTTAAATATTGCAACATTAAACTCATCCCACGGGTCATATTCATCAATAAGGTAATGTTTTATTCCACACATTTCTTCTGGCTTTATTTTTGCAGTACCTATATCCATTCCACGGTATACCTGCATAGAGTCAGCAGAAATAATTTCTCCATTAATTTCCTTTGCAAGTTCTACAGATAATGAAGTTTTACCAGATGCAGTCGGACCTGTAATAATTATAAGAGGGTTTTTTTCCATATTAAATAAAGACCTGCCTTTCTGTTTTTTCTACTGCTTTTATATAATGATGTTGAAGCCGGAAGTATTTTGCCCTCAAAGGATACCACTTATTGCTGTCTGCTTTTAACCCTGGCATCATATAATACGTTTAAATTTCTTTTCCAGTTCCCTTTGTGTTATCTTAACCATTACCGGACGTCCATGAGGGCAGTTATAAGGGTTTTCAAGCTGCATAAGTTCTTTTAAAAGTTCTTGTGCCTGTCTTTCATCAAGACGGCTTCCACCCTTTACAGCTGCTTTACATGACATTGTTGCCACACGTTCAAGCAATGTTCCTGGTGTGGTATCATTTTTATTACTGGCAAGCCCGTCGATTATTTCAATAAAAAGTTCCTGCGTTGCAATATCTGGAAGCTGGGCTGGAACTCCGTTTAATATATATTCATTTCCACCAAAGCTCTCAATACAATAGCCAAGTCTTTCAAATACCTGTATATTTTCTTCTAAAACCTGTTGTTCAGACATTGACAGGCTTATAACAACTGGCGGGTTTACCATTTGTGTAAGGGGTTTGTTCTGTTCTACTTGTTTTATAAACCTTTCATAAAGAACTTTTTCATGTGCAGCATGCTGGTCTATGATAAACATATTATCTCCATATTGTAATATCCAGTATGTTGCAAAAACCTGTCCTATAATTTTTATATCTTTTTCTGCCTGTGGGGACATTACATTTGTTTCAAATAATGTTTCCTGTTTTATATTATGTGCCTTATAAGCTGCATTTTCCCTTAATAGTACAGGAGTTGCTGCCTCTGTATCTGGTTCTCTGGCAGTTTTATTTTCTACAACGCTAGTAATAACAGGTTCTTCTATATTATCACTAACTTTATCTATATTTTTAATTCCAAATAAACGGTTTATCTCTTCCTGTGCTGGATACCTTAATGTTACATCACCTGGCTTTTTTCTTTCTGGTAATTGTATAGTAGTATCTAAAACATCCTGCTCTTTGCTTTTTATATTTTCCCTTGCTTTTTTTTCTGTTAATTTCTTTTCAGTTTCTTTATTCTTTCTTTTTTCTTCAAATGTTACATCAGGTATAAGTTCCCTGTGTTTTAAAGCTTCTGTTAATGTATCATATATATCTTTATACAATTCTTTTTCATTAGTAAAACGTACTTCCATTTTCTGTGGATGCACATTGACATCCATAATTTCTGGGTTCACCTGGAAATGCAGCACTGTAAAAGGATATTTATGCTGCATCATATATGAAGAATAAGCTTCTTCTATTGCATGGTTTATTATATTATTTTTAATATACCTGCCATTTATAAAATAATTTATATAGTTCCTGTTACCACGTGAAATTACAGGCTTTCCAATAAAACCTTTTATAGTGCAGCTTTCTTTTATTGCATTAATTTCTATAAGGTTTGAGGCTATATCCCTTCCATATATATTATAAATTACATCTTTTATATTGCCATTACCTGATGTATGGAGCCTTGGCTGGTTCTGGTTAATAAACCTGAATGAAATACCAGGGTGTGAAAGTGCCATATGTTCTACTGCACTGCTTATATATCCTGCTTCTGTCTGCGAGGTTTTTAGAAATTTAAGCCTTGCAGGTGTATTATAAAAAAGGTTGTGTACAATAAATGTAGTACCATCAGGACAACCAGCCTGTTCCATTTTCTTTTCACTTCCCCCTTCAATAACATATCTTGAACCATTAAATGAACTCTTTGTCTTGGTAAGCATTTCAAGCTGTGATACCGCAGCAATGCTTGCTAGCGCTTCACCCCTGAATCCCAGGGTTGAAACAGATAACAAGTCATCAATATATTTTATCTTGCTAGTTGCATGTGGAACAAACGCAAGTTTTATATCTTCTTCACTAATACCGCTTCCATTATCAGTTACACGTATTAAAGATTTGCCACCATCTTTTATCTCAACAGTAACAGAATTTGCCTTTGCATCAATAGCATTTTCAACAAGTTCTTTTACTACTGCCATAGGTCTTTCTATAACTTCACCAGCAGCAATTTTATTTATTGTATCTTCATCAAGAATCTGTATAGACATAATAATCCTCCATGCCGGCTTTGGCGGCTCAAATAGTATAGCAAGACAAGCCTGCTTTAGAAAAATGCTGGTTTTGCATTTTTCCAAGATTGAAACCGTAATCATTCTTGGGGTGCGTTTTTTGCAGCCTTAGAATGATTTTTCAATCTATCCTCCAGCAGGATTACATTCTTTCTCTTAGTTTTGCCTGCATTTTATATAAAATATTCATTGCATCAATAGGAGTTGTATTAGATAAATCAAGGTCATGCAGTTCTATAATTATATCATCAGTTTTAATATTCTGGTTATTAGTTCCAAAAAGTGAAAGCTGTCCCATTTTTTCAGACTCTATTTCACTTTCTGGCTTGCGCCTGGCTTTTCTCTTTGTCTGCTGCTCTATTCCATAATTATAAGCAGGCGGGTCATATTCCATTTCTATATCTATATCTTTTGCATGTCCCATAATATCATGTTCACTAAGCTGTGCTGCTATTTCCCTTGCACGTTTTAATACACTTTCTGGCACACCTGCAAGCTTTGCTACCTGTATTCCATAACTTTTGTCTGCACCGCCTTTTATAATTTTGCGGAGGAATACTATGTCTTCACCTTGTTCTTTTACTGCTATGCAGTAATTATCCACACTGTCAAGTTTTCCTTCAAGTTCTGTAAGTTCATGGTAATGTGTTGCAAAAAGTGTCTTGGCACCAAGCAGTTTTGCATTAGCAATGTGTTCTGTAACTGCCCATGCTATGCTTAAACCATCAAATGTACTTGTCCCCCTGCCGATTTCATCTAATATTATAAGGCTGTTTTTAGTTGCATTTCTTAAAATATTGGCAACTTCTGTCATTTCTACCATAAATGTGCTCTGCCCGCTTGCAAGGTCATCTGATGCACCTACCCTTGTAAATATCCTGTCTACAATGCCGATATTGGCACTGTCTGCTGGTACAAATGAACCCATCTGTGCCATTAACACAATTAATGCAGTCTGCCGCATATATGTGGATTTGCCAGCCATATTAGGACCTGTAATAACTGCAACACGGTGTTTGTCATTATCAAGATAAGTGTCATTGGCAACAAAAAGACCATTGCTAATCATCTTCTCAACAACAGGATGCCGCCCATTCTTTATTTCAATACCACCTCTTTTACTAATTGCAGGGCGCACATAATTGTTCTGTTCTGCTACAAGCGCAAGTGATGAAAACATATCTGTCTTTGCAATTATCTGCGCTGATGACTGTACCCTTCCTATATTATCATATATTGTATCCCTTATCTGGCAGAAAATATTGTATTCAAGGCTGTAGAGCCTGTCTTCTGCCCCAAGGATTGTGTCTTCCAGTTCTTTCAGGCGTGGTGTTGTATACCTTTCAGCATTGGCAAGTGTCTGCTTCCTTGTCCAGTCATCAGGAACAAGTTCTTTATATGAATTAGTGACTTCAAGATGATAGCCAAATACTTTATTATATTTTACCCTTAAGTTCTTAATGCCTGTACGCTGTTTCTCCTCTTCCACAAGCTCAGCAAGCCAGTTTTTGCCGTCTGTCTTGGCACTCCTAAGTTTATCTACATCACTATTATACCCATCTTTTATAATACCGCCTTCCCTTATTGATATAGGAGGCTCTTCTTCTATAGAATTATCTACAAGTTCAAAAAGGTCTTTTAAATCATCAAGTTTTTCTGCAAATTCTTTAAGTGCTGATTTGGAAAATGTACCAAGCACTGCTTTAATATGTGGAAGCATTGAAAGTGACTGCCGGAATGATATTAAATCCCTTGGGTTGGCACTTCTATAACTTATTTTGCTAATAATGCGTTCAAGGTCATACACTGAATTTAAATATTCACGTAATTCTTCACGTGACATGGCATTATTATTTAATTCAGTAATAATATCAAGCCTTCTGTTAATATCATTAATATTTACAAGCGGCTGTTCTGTTGATTTGCGTAAAAGCCTTGCCCCCATAGCAGTTTTAGTCTTGTCAAGTACCCAGAACAGGGAACCTCTTTTAGCTTTTTCCCTCATTGTTTCACACAGTTCAAGGTTTCTTCTTGTAGAACGGTCAAGCAACATATAATTACTAGGGGAATATGGTTTAATGGAAGTTATATGTTCAAGGGAGATTTTCTGCGTTTCAGTAAGATACTGCATTACAGCACCAGAAGCGGTTACACCTATACTGTAGTCACTAAGCCCAAGTCCTGCCAGTGAACTTGTTTTAAAATGTTCCATAAGTGCTTCTTTGCATTTATCTTCATCAAAATAGCATGAATCAATAGAGGATATTGTTATATCCAGCCTGTTTCTTAAATCGTCCAGGTCAGTTCCTGATACAAGAAATGAATCATTACATATTATCTCAGATGGTGATATCTTGCTAATCTCATCAAGTAACTTATTTTCTGTATCAAATTCTGTCATATAGAAACTTCCTGTAGTTACATCTACATATGCTGCACCATAAGCATTAACTGTGTACAGTATACACATAAGGTAATTATTCCTGCTTTCATCAAGTGCCTGTGTATTAAGGTTAGTACCAGGAGTTGCAATGCGCACAACTTCTCTTTTAACAAGCCCTTTTGCTTCTTTTGGGTCTTCCACCTGCTCGCATATTGCAACTTTATATCCTTTATTTACAAGCTTATTTAAGTATGTACTGGCAGCATGGAATGGCACCCCGCACATTGGTGCCCGTTCTGGCAGACCACAGCTTTTTGATGTAAGGGTAAGCTCAAGTTCTTTGGAACATACCTTGGCATCATCATAAAACATTTCATAAAAATCCCCTAAACGATAAAAAAGAATACAATCTTTGTATTCCTGTTTTGTATCTATATAATTCTGCATCATTGGCGTGAGTGGCATAATGCATCCCTCTCTTTTCTCTGTAGTATAATGAGCAACACTATAAGCCGGGTTCTGTATCAGACAATCATCTATCTAGGTCTGGTGTTGCCACCAGGCTCAAGCGGCCTACCCGGAACACAGCGGGCAACTGTATTGTCCCTGTCTGGTCTTGCTTCGGATGGGGTTTACACAGCCTCCTTTGTTACCAAAGAAGCGGTAAGCTCTTACCTTGCCTTTTCACCCTTACCTGTTAGAAAGCAGGCGGTTATTTTCTGTTGCACTATCCTGGGAGTCACCTCCACCGGACGTTATCCGGCATCCTGCCCTGTGAAGCCCGGACTTTCCTCACCTGCACTGCTTATGCATATGCAGCTGCGATTGTCTGTGCTACTCATTACCAAAGTATTTTAACATGATAGTAAAAAAATGTAAAGTTTCTATTGATAAAAATTCTAATCACATTTATAATAGGGCATATTTGGAAATAAAAAATGTACAGGGTTATTGGCTCTGGCAATTCCAAATGTTTACCAACAGCAGCCCGCTCCCGCTTGGATGGGATACGCAGTGGTGCATAAAGCCTTTATGTTTCACAGAAACTAAAGTTTCTGTGAAACATTTACAACAAGGCTTAAGCACCAGCGCCCCCATACAGCTGCTTTCTGGTAAAACATTTGGAATTTGCCAGAGTAATATAGTCTTTGTACAATTTTATTAATTAAAAATAATTTCCAGATACAAATTAATATTCTATCAAAAATGTTTTTATAATTCTAAAAAAACCATTTATTGTTTTTTCAAATAAACAATATGGAAAATAAAACTTCAATTTTGTCCTGGATAGAACACTAAAGTTACTATTTATAAATAATATAGAGACAATTTATAATTATCTTATTTTTTATCTATAGACATATAAACCTGTTTTATTATATAAATAAAATTGAATTACCTGATATTGTATAATATCATACTAAAATTATTTAATATCCTGATGCCAGAAAGGAGACTGTACTATGTTTTACTTAAATACAAATACTGCTTCCATACTTTTCCAGAAAACCCTGCGCAGAAGTACCTATGTAGATAAAAGTATGCTAATCTCCCATTTGAACAAACGTATTGGAACAGATAACTGTTTCATCTGTATTACAAGGCCACGGCGTTTTGGCAAGACAATTAATGCTAATATGCTTGGAGCTTACTATACCATTAACCAGGACAACCATACAATGTTTGACAGTCTCGCTATAGCTAAAGACCCATCTTATACAGAGCATTTAAACCAGCACAATGTAATACAGGTTGATTTCAGTAAAACACCTGATGAATGTAATTCTTATAAGGATTATATAAATTATATTAAAAATATTCTGGTATCTGACCTTGAAAATTTCTTTGGTAAACACAAGAATCCTGGTATTTCAATTAGTGATTTTTTAATTGAATCTGGACAGTCGTTTATATTTATATTTGATGAATGGGATTTTTGTTTTAATGAAAGTTTTATGTCAGAACCTGATAAAAAGAATTTCCTGAAATTCCTGAAAGGACTTTTAAAAGACAGGCCTTATACAGACCTGATGTATATGACTGGTATACTGCCTGTTGCAAAATATTCAAGTAGTTCAGAATTAAATATGTTTAATGAATATAACTTTATGTACAGTTCTGTTTTTGATAATTATTTTGGCTTTAATGAAGATGAGGTAAAATACTTATGTAAACATAATGAATCTGTAAAATATGAAGATTTACAAATATGGTACAATGGATATTACCTTAATGGAAACCGTATTCTTTTTAACCCACATTCTGTATGCTGTGCTTTGGAAAATGGTATTTGCCAGAATTATTGGACAGGAACAGGCCCTATGAATGAAATTGCAGAATGTATTGAACAGAATGTAGATGAAGTAAGGGAAGATATTGTTAAAATGGTTTCTGGTATTCCTGTACAAATAAAACTTTATGGTTACAGTGCAGCAGAACAAAATATGTCTACACGCAATGAAATCCTGTCTGCCATGGTTGTATATGGGTTTCTGTCTTATAATGACGGACAGCTGGCAATACCTGGTTATGAATTAATGGAAAAATATGAAGCTGTACTCTTAAGACAAAGCATGGGTGAACTTAAGAAAATTACAGACCGTTCAAAAGAAATGCTTAATGCTACCCTTAACTGTGATTCAAAAAGAATTGCAGAAATTCTTGAGGAAGTGCATGATAGTGAAATTCCTTTTATTCAATATAATGATGAAAATTCACTTTCATGTGTAGTTACATTATGTTATCTTTATGCAAGGGAATTTTATTATATTAAACGTGAATTTGCCAATGGAAAGGGATATTGTGATTATATTTTCTTTCCTAAAAAAACGGATATGCCTGCAATTATTCTGGAACTTAAAGCCTTCCATTCTGCAGAAAATGCTCTTTCACAGATAAAGAACAAAAATTATATGAAAGAAGCAGAAAATTATAAAGAAATTATACTTGTTGGAATTAATTATGATAAGGAAAAACATCATACATGTTCTATAGAAAAATACAGTAAATAGATTGTATATACTTATTTTTTTAAGAAAACTCATTAAAAAGTAGTAGAATTAATAGAAAAAACTCAATTGAAGGCCAAACAGGCATACCTCATAAGTGGTATGCCTGCTTAACTATAATAGGGCATATTTGGAAATAAAATTTCAATTTTGGTCTGGATAGAACACTAAAGTTACTATTTATAAATAACATAGATAATCATATAACTAGCAAAACAGAGGTTAAAATTTAATATTTAGAAATACCTAAAAATAATATCAATCAAGATTTTTTTCTAATGATGATAATTTGTTAAATATATTATTGACATAATTTATTATACTTTTTTGTTCTTCAATTGGTGGTATTGGAATTATCAGTTGTTTAATAGTATTAGGTTTTAACTCTTTTTGATTTGTAGACCCCTCGCCCGATTTTTCTAAATAGCTTTGCATTGACTTTAAAAATAAATATATGTATTCTTTATTAATTTTTTCTGAAGTTCTAACAATAGTTACATGAGAATCAGGTACTACCTTTGAGTCATATATATCATAGTAACCAACTCTTCCAAGTGTTCCAGTGCCAGTAGAATTTATTACTACATCTCCATATTGCATAAATTCTTCATTGTTATATTTTATCAAATTTGTTTCATCAAGAAACCGTGCAAATTCAAGATTTATACCACCAGCCTTTAAATTACACTTTTGAGCAAACACTTTAACATTACTGTTATCAATATATTTAGGAGTTTTCCCTCTTTTTATTTCTTTAATTGTAATAACTGATAATCTGCAAAAATTCCAGTTATTTGGAATATCAAATGATATCTCTTCATCAATACAAATTTTAGTTCCATCAGTAAACTTCTCATAATAAGAGTTATCATCACCTTTAAATATAATAGATTCCTTCTTATCACGCTTGATTTTGCCCTGTTTTATAAGTTCTTCTTTTTCAGCAAGGATTCGTTCTAAAAGAACAGAAGCAGGTTCATCATTAGAATCTTGTGGTACAAGTTTGCCATGGATTGCTAAGTTAAGTATTTTAGATTTAATTATCAAAAGCAGTTGTGAAATATCATTCTTCTCATATTCAATTTTATTACACAAAGACATAATTTCATTAGCATTTTGTACAATTTTTAATTGCTCTTGATATGGCGGAACAGATACAAGTGTTTTTCTTATATGTTCAAGATGAAGATTTGACACACCAATACCTTTAAGAGAGTTATTAAAATAACCTTGTACATATGAACTTCCTATAGCAATTAATATATATTGAGGTAATATTATTTCTTCTAGTATACGTATAAGTGCTAAACTAACATATAAATCAAAAATACAATCTCTGTCTACAATAGCTGCAATTCCAGTTGTCCCATTTTTAGCAAGTAAAATATCATTTAGTTGTGGAGCTAGTCTCTCATATAATTTGTTATGTAGTTTTTCAGGAATATACATGATATTATCCCAGTCAATTACTCCTGTTACTACGTTTTTGGATGATAAAAAGATATATCCATCATCAGAATAAGTTGGTGTCTTATGTGTTCCATCAGTCAGTACAGAACAAATACTTTGTAACCTGCACCATTCCCACCCCTCTGGCACTTCAAATGGTATCTCCTCTTCAATACATTTTACTGTACCATCTTGGAACTTCTCATAATGCAAATTATCTTCACCTTTAAAAATAATTGTATCATTTTTTATATCCTTAGCTTTTAGCTTTCCATCCTTAACCATCTGTTGTTTTTCTGCCTGTATTCTTTCTAAAAGAACAGAAGCTGGTTCATCATCTGGGTCTTGTGGTACGAGCTTACCCTGGATAGCTAAATCTAATATTTTCTGTCGTAATTTCTTTGTATCCATATATTTTTCTATCCTTCCTTATTTTACGTTTCAAATAATAATCTGTCAAAATATGATACTTATTCTCTGTTTTATATTACTCTTGCAATTCCTATTCATCCAAATCTCCAATCAAATCTTTTAATGCATTAACTGCATTATTAATATTAATAGCTTTTTCTTCGATTTCTTCTATCAATTCTGCTAATGTCCTGTCATCAGAGGTCTCACCAGAACGTATCCATGTTATATCAAGGCTTGTCTTATCCCTGTCAAGAATCTCTTGATAAGTATATTTTCTCCATCTGCCATCTGGATTTTCTTCAGAATATGTTTCTTCTCTGTCCTCTAAATGACCTGCACAATATAATTCAACAAATTCATTAAAATGGCTTTTCTTCAATGGATTTGTAGTTCCAAAAGAAGGCATATTATTTCTTAAATCATAAAACCATACTTCCTTTGTATTGCCATTATCTTTTTTTCCTCTGTCAAAAAACAGTACATTTGTCTTTACACCCTTGGCATAAAAAATACCTGTTGGAAGCCTCAATATTGTATGTAAATTGCATTTTCCCATTAAATCTTTACGTATGTTTTCACCATCTCCATCTGCAAATAAAACATTATCTGGAATTACCACTGCTGCTCTTGCTGTTCCTGTGTCAGAACGTAAAGAACGGTAAATATGTTGTAAAAAATTCAACTGTTTGTTACTTGTAATGAAAGTCAAATCATCCCTGCTTGCACGTTCACCGCCCTTTTTTGTACCAAATGGAGGATTTGTAAGCACAACATCATAACCTTTCATATTCTTGCCAATATTTGAAAGAGTATCTCCTAACTGGATATGTCCATCAATATCATGAAGCATGGCATTCATTAAAGCCAATCTATGTGTTTCATGTACAAGTTCTCCTCCAGTGAAAGCTTCTTCCTTCTGGAACTTTTGCTGTTCTGGCGTTAAATCAAATAAATCATCTGTCTGTTCTTTCACATATCTGTCTGCAGTAATCATAAAACCAAATGTTCCACAAGCTGGATCATTACACTTCTCCCCTGGCTGTGGTGCAATTAAGTCTGTCATAATATCAATTAATACTCTAGGGGTAAAATACTGTCCTGCTCCTGATTTCTTTTCATTCGCATTTTTCTCTAATAACCCTTCATAGAGATTGCCAAGACCTTCCTCTTTTGCACTGTACCAGTCTAGTCCATCAATATTAGTAATAATTTTCTTTAAATTTGCTGGTTCTTCTATATTTGACCTGGCTCCTGAATAACTGGACTTCAATTCTATCCAGCCATTTTATTTGGACTGCATTTAAACCAGGATGTGTATCTTTGACTTTTGCAACTGCATTTTTTATTCTTGTTTCATGGCTTATAAGAGCACCGCCTAAAGCCTGTTGTCTAATAAAGCTGATAATATCAGCAGTAATATCTTCATTAGTCATCTGCTTCCATGCAGTATTTAACATTTTTTCTGTAAATTCGTTTCTGTCAAGTTCCAGTTTCAAGCTCTTTAATTCTGCCCTGGTAAGTTCTTTTGGACGTTTGCATACAACATCAAGTGCAGCTATTTTATTCATATTATCCAACACAAACTTCTTAAATTCTTCAAGATAATCTTCTGGTTTTGTTGACTTGCCATAACCCCTGGTATGCTTGTACACCATGTCTTCATGCAGACTCAGCACCTTTGGCCTGGCAGTATGTGTATAAGAATTAAACACTTCAAAAGCAGCCTTTCTGTCCTGGATATAGTTTACAGCCTTATTTGATGGCATTTCTTTTACTTTCCTGATAAATTCTTCTGGGTTGTCTCCTGCAATATCATTAAAATGTTCTTTTTGCTGTTCTGTCATCTTCTTTTTTCTTCTTTGCAATTTAGCAATTAGAATATCAACCTGGCTCTTCTTTTGTTCATCATTTTCAAGTTGTCCAAAACCGTCTATAAGCTCATCAAATGTGACAGCAGGCTTCACAACAACCGGTTTCATTGAACTTACTGGCTCTAATGCTTCATAAACACCTACTGCGTCATATATTTCAAAATGGTCTTTATTTATTTCATCACATAATCTTGTTGCCCGGCCCATCATTTGTTCAAACAGGATACGTGATTTAATTCTTCGTAAAAATACAATTCTTGTAATTTCTTCCACATCAATACCTGTTGTAAGCAAATCTACTGTTACAACAATACTTGGCTTTGAATCATTCTTAAAATGCCTTATTACTTCATGTATTTTTTTCTTATTTCCACCTTCAATTGAACCAGTAATTTTCTTAATACAATCCTCATCAACACCAATTTCAGAATACATATTTTTTAAAATCTTTACTATCAAATCAGCATGTGAATCATCAACAGCAAATATAAGTGTTTTTCCCTGCATCTTATCTTCTGGGTCAATACCCTTATTATCATCTGTTGGATTTAAAGGTAAAAAGATTTCTTGCAAAACTGCCTTATTAAAGTTCTCTGTTATTACTTGTTTGTTAAATGATTCAATTTCAAAATCAAGTTCGTCTTCCAATTCTGCACTATTCTCTAGTTCACCTGTTTCAGGATTATATATTGGAACAACATCACCTTTTTTGAACTTTATACCATTATGGCTTAGTTCAGTTTCAATAATATGTGGTGCATCATGGTCTGTAAGATAACCATCAACAACGGCTTTTCTATAACTATATGTGTACACTGGCATTCCAAATATCTCTGTTGTATGAATTGCTGGTGTAGCAGTTAAAGCTACTTTTACAGCATCAAAATATTCAATAACAGAACGGTATTTACTTATAAAATCTTTCTGGTTCCTATAGATTAACTCTGCATCACCAAGTTCTTTATCAAATATGTAGCCCCTATGTGCTTCATCTATCACTATAAGGTCATAATCTGATACAGCAAGAGCTGTTTCTTGTTCATTATATAAAATTCTTTTCACAAGACTTTGAACAGTTGCAACTTGTACCCTTGTTTCAGAATCAAAGTCCTTATCCTCTAATTCTTTTACATTATAGATTTCATTCAAAGTCATTAAATCCTCTAATTTTACTTCCTTAAATGTATCTAATGCCTGTTCACCCAAAGAAGTCCTGTCAACCAGGAACAACACTCTTCTAAATCTTTTTGCCTTTAAGAAGCGGTAAATCATTCCAAGAATAGTTCTTGTTTTTCCTGTCCCTGTAGCCATGGAAAGTAAAATCTCCCTCTGGCCTTTTGTAATGGCTTCCTCAACAGCATGAATTGCTTCTACCTGGTAATATCTAAGGTTTAATCCATCTTTATCTTTTAAAATGGAATAACCAGTATTAGCTAATTCCTTGTTAGCAGCATTAATATCTTGTTTTAATTCTTCCATTATTCCTTCTGGGCTTTTCCAGCCTGGTAAAGCTTTTGGTGCTCCGCCATTTCTAATATCAAGTTCCCATATCCCAGACATAATATCAAGCTGCTTTAAATATGGTCTTCCATTTGTAGCATACAGAAATGGTACATAATATTCACCAAATTTCTTAATACAATACCTTTCCTGGTCTTCCTTCTTTATCATTCGTGCATAATCTTTACACTGTCCATCAATTACGGAAGGAATATTAACATGAAAACTTTTTGCCTCAATAATTCCAACTAATGTTTCACCTGCAAAAAGTGCGTAATCTACATAACCATTCCTATATACAACAGAATCTGTCTTCCATTCTGCAATTGCTTTATTATGTCCTTTTTCAGGTTTTGCCCCTTTTGACTGCCTGATATTATCTGTATCAGCTTCCCATCCCACTTCCCTAAGCTGTTTATCAATAATCATTCTTGTATCATGCTCAGATAAAGGATATTTTGACGCATTAGAATATGCTTTATTTTTTCTTTCAGATGAAAAACTTCCTTGTTTACGTAATTTATCTAATTGTTCTTTCAGGTTTTTAATATATTTTTCCTGTTCTTTATTTTTCTCTTCAAGCCCTGCAATGTTAATTACTTTTTCTTCTGGTAATATATATTTCTCTGGCTCAAATGTATAATCACCATAGGTCTGCATAAACCAAGCCGACAAATCATAAGTTAAAACAAGATTTTTCTTTGCCCTGTCTAAAGAATCTTCCCCTGCATGGGCAGCATCATTTCTGGTCTTTCTCAATACATATAAAATATTGTCAATTTCTCTTGGCAATAAATCATTTCTCTTTAACAGTTTAATTCTATTTGCATTGGTATTATCATATTCAGGTTCAGCAATCCCATCATATGCCAGCATATATTCAACAATACTTTCTGCAAGCATACCCATTTTTATAAAACAGGTATTTGTATCTGAATACAAGTATTGTTCAGCTAATTCACCAGTTTTAGATAAATCTGGCCAGACTTTATCCAAAAAACTAAAATTCCCCATAACAGTCTCCTTTATCTATAAAATATCTTTTTATATAATACCATAAGTGTACTGTTTTTTCCAATAATTATTACCATTTTCCCAAAATAACTGGAAATTATGCTAATTTAAATTTGCAGGTCTTTTTATACCATATTTGTATATATTTTTTTAATTCTTTGTTTTTAAAAACAGCTTTATATTCACAGTTTATTTACTCATGCTTTTGTCCTGTTTCACCAAAATAGTTAGTGGACTGGAAATATAATTTTTGATATAATAAAAAGTAAATTTAATGAAAGGAGTGTATGATAATATGTTTATTTCTATGAGAGGTGTCTGCCTTTAATCTTTTATCTGTAAACAAAGGTATTAAAAAAAATATATAACTTTTCTCTTTTTAACCAGTATTTACAGTTGAAAGGAGAATATATGAGTTATATAAATGCAAAAGATGTATTACCAAAAGAAATGATAAAAGAAATACA
>VSNJ01000078.1 GCA_009774235.1 Lachnospiraceae bacterium | reverse complement strand
ATAATATACAAGATGGTATAGTTAAATAATTCCAAGTAATAAATTATTTACCAGGCAAATCTGTAAATGAAGAAAGTGAGGGCAAGATGAAGGATATTATAATAAAGAAGTTTGCGGAGGTTTTTGGTGATGCAGAAGGAGCGGAGGCCTTTTTTGCGCCAGGACGTGTTAATCTTATTGGAGAACATACAGATTACAATGGCGGACATGTATTTCCATGTGCGCTTACAATAGGTACTTATGCAGTTGCACGTAAAAGGGAAGACAACAAATTGCGTTTTTATTCTATGAATTTTGAACGTCTTGGAATTATAGAATCAAGTCTTGATAACCTGGAACCAGATAAAGAAGCTGGATGGACCAATTATCCAAAAGGAGTTATATGGGCATTTGGAGAGAAAGGTTATAAAATTAACTGTGGTTTTGATATATTATTAAATGGAAATATTCCAAATGGTTCAGGACTTTCTTCATCTGCTTCTGTAGAGGTAGTTACAGGGTATATTCTTAGTGAAATGCTTGGACTGGGTGTGTCAAACCAGGAACTTGCTTTAATTGGGCAGTTTTCGGAGAACAATTTTAATGGTGTTAATTGTGGTATTATGGACCAGTTTGCTATTGCGATGGGCAAGAAAGACAATGCAATATTCCTGGATACTTCTGATTTATCATTTGAATATGCACCAATTAAACTTGATGGGGCTAAGATTGTTATTTCATGCAGTAATAAAAAGCGTGGGCTTGGGGACTCCAAGTATAATGAAAGACGTACAGAATGTGAAGAAGCTCTTAAAGCAATACAGTCTGGAATGGGGATTAATTCACTTGGTGACCTTGATGAGGAACAGTTTGAACAAGTTAAATCTGTTATTAAAGATGAAGACCAGAGGAAACGTGCTAAACATGCTGTATATGAGAACCAGAGGACAATTAAAGCTGTCAGTGCACTTAAGAATAATGATATAGAATTATTTGGAAAGCTTATGAATGAGTCACATGTATCACTCCGTGATGATTATGAAGTTACAGGAGAAGAACTTGATACACTTGTAGAAGAGGCATGGAAAGTAGATGGTGTTATTGGTTCACGTATGACAGGTGCAGGATTTGGCGGATGTACAGTAAGTATTGTAAAAGATGAGGCTGTTGGCACATTTATTGAAAATGTTGGCAAAGCTTATAAAGATAGAATTGGTTATGCAGCAGATTTTTATGTAGTAGAAATAGGTTCAGGACCTTGCAGGCTGTAGTACCAGTTTTAGCTCTTTTTGTAACAAAGATATCTGTAAGCTGTAATATGTCCTGGATTTTTTAATATCTGGAATTTATTTTTATATAAAGAAAACAGCTTGCTATAAAGATAAGTTATAAGGTTTTTGGTTTTATAATAAGTGTATATATTAAAGGATTTT
The DNA here is from genome assembly GCA_009774235.1 of Lachnospiraceae bacterium. Lineage (GTDB taxonomy): Bacteria > Bacillota > Clostridia > Lachnospirales > Lachnospiraceae > Butyribacter. The sequence continues at coordinate 16,868 of VSNJ01000078.1, read as the reverse complement.
GAATAGCCAGAGTAACAAGGCTGAAATCTGCCTTGACATTATTGGCAAGAGATAGTAATATATCTATCAGAGTGAGGATTTGAAGCCGCATGAAGGGGTACACCACCGCAGGTGTAATTTCTTTGTGCGGTTTTTTGGGCTTCACCGGATTTTATTTAAGGAGGAGATTATCAATGGTTCATATTAATGGTGAAGATGTAGATGCCAGCGGTAAAGTGTTAAAGGAGTATTTGGAAGAGAATGGTTATATAATTGAAGGTATAGCTGTTGAGTGTAATGAGGTGATTGTACCAAAAGATAAATATGGTGAAACCATAATATCTGATGGTGATACTATAGAGATAGTGAGTTTTGTAGGAGGCGGACAGTAAATATAAATTTCAATTTATAATAATATCGAGAAAGGAAGATTTGAAAAATGGAAAAAAAGGATACTTTTATTTTAGGTGGAAAAGAGTTTAGCTCACGTTTTATACTTGGTTCAGGCAAATATTCAATGGAGCTTATTAAGGCAGCAGTAGAAAATGCAGGTGCAGAGATTATTACATTAGCTGTGCGCCGTACAAATACTAAGAAAAATGAGAATATTCTTGACTACATACCAGATAATGTCACCCTGCTTCCAAATACATCTGGTGCAAGGGATGCCAAAGAAGCTGTAAGGATTGCAAGAATGTCAAGAGAACTTGGATGTGGTGATTTTGTAAAGATTGAGATTATGAAGGATAGCAAATACCTGCTTCCAGATAATGTTGAGACAATTAAGGCTACAGAAATGCTTGCTAAAGAGGGATTTGTTGTACTTCCATATATGTATCCAGACCTTTATGCTGCGAGAGACCTTGCAAATGCAGGAGCGGCAGCAGTTATGCCGCTTGCTTCACCTATTGGTTCAAACAAGGGGCTTGCGACAAAAGAATTTATACAAATACTTATTGATGAGACTGACCTTCCAGTAATAGTTGATGCAGGTATAGGCAGACCATCACAGGCATGTGAAGCGATGGAAATGGGAGCAGCAGCAATTATGGCAAATACAGCTATTGCTACAGCAGGTGATATTCCATTAATGGCAGGTGCATTTAAGTCTGCGATAGAAGCAGGAAGAAGTGCATACCTTGCAGGGCTTGGGCGTGTATTAGAGCGTGGGGCTTCTGCATCTGACCCGCTCACAGGATTTTTGAGGGATTAGTAAAATATAATATTTTAAATTGCTGCTTATATTTATAAGGTATGGAATACTATAAAGTATGTATAATTAATAAATACAGCATTTTAAATTGCTGTTTATCAATGTAAAACATGAAATTATATGGGGTATTGGTTAATAAATTAAAGAAATTTTTATTGATATTTATATCCCAGAGAATGTAATATAGAAACTGTATTGAAAGGAAGAATTAATTTATGTTGCAAGAACAGAACCAGTTTTTTATAGATTCGGATAAATTAAGTGGTGCAGCACTGGAACATAAACATCTTATTGAAAATGACCCGTCTGCAAGAACAAACCATATGGAATATATGGAAGGAATGGAGAAGATTTCTTCTGGTATTATGGAAAAAGTTCTTAGTGCTATAGATAATTATGATTATAATAAATATACTGGATTTGATGTAAAGAGAGCATTAAACAGCCAGACATGCAGTATAGAAGACTTTAAAGCATTGCTTTCGCCTGCTGCAATGCCATTTCTTGAAGAAATGGCACAAAGAGCAAAGACAGAAACAAGCAAACATTTTGGAAATACAGTATATCTTTTTACACCTCTTTATATTGCTAATTATTGTGAAAACTATTGTATTTACTGTGGGTTTAACTGTTATAATGATATTAACAGGAAGAAGCTGGATATGGAAGAAATAGAACATGAGATGAAAGTTATTGCAGATTCGGGGATTGAAGAAATACTTATGCTTACTGGTGAAAGCAGAAGCATGAGTGATGTAACTTATATAGGTGAAGCATGTAAACTTGCAAGTAAGTATTTCAGGAATGTAGGTCTTGAGATTTATCCTGTAAACAGTGATGAGTATAAATATTTGCATGAATGTGGGGCTGACTATGTAACAGTGTTCCAGGAAACATATAATCCAGAAAAATATGAAAAACTTCATCTTATGGGGCATAAAAGGGTATTTCCCTATAGATTTGATGCACAAGAACGTGCTATAATTGGAGGTATGAGGGGTGTTGGAATATCTGCACTTCTTGGGCTGTCTGATTTTAGGAAAGATGCACTTGCTACAGCATTGCATGCATATTATCTGCAAAGGAAATATCCGCATGTTGAATATTCTTTGTCATGTCCAAGGCTCAGGCCTATAATAAATAATGATAAAATAAACCCACTTGATGTACATGAGAAACAGCTTTGCCAGGTACTTTGTGCATACAGGATATTCCTCCCATATATAGGAATAACTGTTTCGTCAAGGGAACAGAAGCATTTCAGGGATGGAATAGTAAAGATTGCAGCGACAAAAGTTTCAGCAGGTGTATCAACTGGCATAGGTGACCATGAAAGCAAGTATGAAGGCTGGGAAGATGAGAATGCAGGTGATGAGCAGTTTGAAATATCAGATGCGAGAAGTTTTGAAGAAATGTATGGTGATATGTCATCAGAAGGACTCCAGCCTGTGCTTAATGACTATGTATATGTATAAGGAAAGAGGCTTGTAATGGAATATAAATTAATATGTGTGACAAACCGGCATATTGCAGGCGGGGATTTATATAAACAGGTCTTTAAGGTGGTAGATGGAAGTAACAAACCTGATATACTTATATTAAGGGAAAAGGACATGCAGGAGGATGAATATAAAGACCTTGCTGCCAGAATAATGAAGATATGTCTTGACAATGGGGTTTTATGTATCTTACACTATTTTAAGGAAGTGGCATTAGAACTTGGTGCTTGTGGGATACATCTTCCATTTAGCGTATTTATGGATATGCCTGGTGAAGAAAAGAAAAGATTTAAGATAACTGGTGTGTCTGTCCATTCAAAAGAAGAGGCAGTTAGTGCACAGAAAATGGGAGCTTCTTATATTATAGCCGGCCATATTTTTGAAACTGGATGTAAAGAAGGAATTAAACCACGTGGTCTTGGTTTTCTTAAAGAAATCTGCCAGCAGGTAGATATTCCTGTATATGCAATAGGAGGAATAAATATGGAAAATGCTGTGTCCTGTATTGAAGAAGGTGCAAAAGGAATATGTATGATGTCAGGATTTATGAAGCTTTGAAAGCTTTTGGTAATTGAGGGGCACATATTTTCACGTTATATAATATTTTAATGTTCCCTTGATAAAAGAGCCTGTACCACCGCTTTATGGCTTTACGCATATAGGGTGGAGGTATGGGCTTTTATAAAGGTTAAACCAGATATCCCACAGCAGTCTGGTGGTGTATGGCATGGTTTCTTTATAGAAAGTAATTTCTATAAAGGACATAATATTTTACCTGCGGTTATGCCTGGATGATGCAGAAAATCTTGCACATATTTATTTTGTCTCCGCAGGAATAAAATAAGCTGTAATGTACTATACAGCTTATTTTAACCCGGTCAAATTTATGAATGTCTTTCTGCTCCCCCCTAAGAATAGTAAGACAATTATTAGTAGTAAACTATGTTTGGTGCCCCTTACTGTTACATTATACAACCATTTTCGGCGAAAAGCTACATTTTTTCGCCATTTTGGAACGAATGACGCTTATAAGGGAATAAACAGCAGAAATTGCAGCGGTTGTTGTTATGTGGTAATATAGCAATATGGTTTTATAAAGGAAGAGAGCAGAAAGATGTTTTCAATTTTAATATTACAGGATGATTTAACACAATCAGGTACGATTAAAAAGATTATAGAAGATAAGTACCCACAATGGAAAGTATATATCGCCAGAAGTTATACTGAGGCAAAGGATTTAATGGAACAATATGATTTTGGTTTATTTCTGGTTGATATAGAATTATCAAAAGACCAGTATGGTTATGATGGGATTGATTTTGGAAAAGCAATAAGAGATATGCCAGATTATAAAAATATACCATTATTATTTCTGACAGTAGTTACAGACAAGGTGTTGCAGTCATTACAAGAGATACATCATGGTTCATATATTGTAAAACCATATTTGCCAGAGCTGCTTATTGAAACAATAGAATATCTGGCAAGAATGGAAAATAATAATAAGGAATTATTTTTAAAAGATTCAAATGGAGTTTACCAGAAAGTTAATCCAAAAGATATAAATTATCTTGAGGCAAATGGTAAAAATATTGCGATACATACAGATACATATGTAGTTATTATTGCAAATTATTCTGTAACTAAAATATTGCAGATGCTACCAGTGTATTTTATCAGATGCCATAGAAAATATATTATTAACAAGAAGAAACTCATTTCATATGATAAATCAACAAGGATAATAAATCTTGGGCATTGTAATATACCAGTAGGAAGAAAATACAAGGAGGCATTAGAGAAAATTTTAAAGTTGTGGTATATCTTCATGGTTATACTGGAAATATTTTAAGCGTTATAATTTATACATTACATGGTAAAATAAGGAGGATTTTGATGTATAAGATTTTTATGGTTGAAGATGATGAGGTAATAGCAGCAACTGTGAAAAAGCATCTGGAAGAATGGGATTATGAAGTAAAATGTGCAGATAATTTTAATGATATTATGCATAGTTTTGCAGAATTTGAGCCACAGCTTGTACTTATGGATATTAAACTTCCAGCACATAATGGTTATTACTGGTGCGAGAAGATACGTAAAGTTTCTAAAGTTCCTGTAATATTTTTATCTTCTGCTTCTGATAATATGAATATAGTAATAGCGATGAATATGGGAGCAGATGATTTTATTGCTAAGCCATTTGATCTTGAGGTGCTTACTGCAAAGGTACGTGCGATGTTGCGCAGAAGTTATGATTTTGGAGGACAGACAGGAATTTTAGAACATAATGGTGTGATACTTAACCTGTCAGAAGCTGTACTTGTTTATAATAACTATAAAATTGAACTTGCTAAGAATGAGTATAAAATTTTACAGATACTTATGGAAAATAATGGGAAGGTAGTAAGCCGTGATGACCTTATGGCAAAACTTTGGGAAAGTGACAGTTATGTTGATGAAAATACACTTTCGGTTAATATAAGCCGGCTTAGGAAAACACTTGAAAGTATAGGTCTTAGTGGATTTATTATGACAAAGAAAGGAATAGGGTACAAGGTTGCGTAATATTAATTGCAATGTTGTATTAATATAAATTATGAATATATTTTTTTCATATGTTCTTAAAATAAAATTTTGTATAATTGTGTTTATAGCTGAAATTGCACTATTTTCAGGAATTTTACTTTTGAATAATGTTGCATATGAAGAAGTTGTATATGGTATATGTCTGCTGTTATTTATAAGTTTTATAGCAGTAATATATGGTTATTATAGATTTTATAAAAAATATAAGTTTTTAAAAAGTATAGAGAAAAATATTGAAGTTTCAATTAGAAGCTTTCCTATACCAGAGGACTGTGTTGAAGAAGAATACCAGTATCTTATGCAAGAACTTGTTTATTATTTTAATGGTATTTTAAATAAAAATTCCAATAAATTCAGGGATATGGAAGAATATTATACAATGTGGGTACACCAGATAAAGACACCAATAGCAGCAATGAAACTTCTGCTTCAGGAAAAGTCTGGTGAATTTGATGTATCATATGAACAGATGCAGCTTTTTAAAATAGAACAATATGCAGAAATGGCACTGCAATATATGCGTCTTGGATCTGAAAGTACAGATTTTGTTATAAAAAAGGTTAATGTACATAAGATTGTAAAAGAAATTGTGCATAAGTATGCAAGGATGTTTATACAGAAGAAAATAAAGCTGGATTTCCAGGAATTTGATATATGTGTGGTTTCAGATGAGAAATGGCTTGGTTTTGTAATAGGACAGATATTGTCAAATGCAATAAAGTATACACATAAAGGAAGTGTATTGGTTTATGTACAGTATAGAACTTATACAGGTAATGGTATAGGACAAATACAGAAACCAGTGCTTGTTATTGAGGATACAGGTATTGGGATAAATAGTTCAGACCTGCCAAGGATTTGTGAAAAGGGATATACAGGTTATAATGGACATGATGACAAGCTTTCAACAGGGATTGGCCTGTATATGTGCAATAAGATTCTTGACCAGCTGTCACACAGTATGGAGATTGAATCAGAAGAAGGAAAAGGTACAAAGGTAAGTATACTATTCAGGGATTCCAAGGGCATGCCAGGAAATTAATTATTATTTGGGGAAAGGTGATGTGTTTATGATTAAAACAGTTAAAGGGGATATAACAAAAATTACTGGCATTGAAGCGGTAGTGAATGCAGCAAATAACAGTCTTCTTGGAGGAGGTGGTGTAGATGGTGCAATACACAGGGCAGCAGGACCAGGGCTTCTTGAAGAATGTAGGAAATTAAATGGATGTGCAACAGGACAGGCTAAAATAACAAAAGCATACAATCTGCCATGTAATTATGTAATACATACAGTTGGTCCTGTCTGGCGTGGTGGAAAGAATGGGGAAGATAAAGCATTGGAGAACTGTTATTTTAATTCACTTGTATTAGCAGTACAGAATAATATACATACAATAGCATTTCCATCAATATCTACAGGAATATATTCATTTCCAGTTGACAGGGCAGCAAAGATTGCAGTAAATATTGTAAGAAACTTTTTAAAAGATAATGAGGGGAAAATTGATTTAGTGGAATGGGTTTTATTTGATGATATAACAGCATCTGTATATGAAAAAGAAGTTAAAGGTGGTGGGATATAGTGTTTGGGTTTAAAAAGAAATTCCAAAAGGAACCTTATGATAAAAATACACAAAAACCAGTAATACATGCAAGTATATGCACAGGGGAAAAGGTTGCGGGCTTTAAAGATATACAGACAGGTAAGTTCCATGAAGTTATGGTAATCAGGGATAATAGTGACTTGCAGTTTTTTTTACAGAAGTATGGTGTAACAGAGAGTGAAATTGTAAAAGAATATTAGCACAATGCCATTTAGCTAAGCAAAACCTCTGTAAACGGCGGGCTTGTGGGTGTTTGGGTTTTCAAACACCCATAAAACCTTTATTTAGAGTTGCTGGACTAATTCAATATCAGTTTTATACTCATTATCAATAAGAATATAATTAGTATGGTAATTCTGGCACTGTTCTAATATCCTGGCATTATCCCTGAGTAATGTTTCTATTGTACAATATCCATCATCCATTCTGTTTTCCACAACATTTGCATACTTTTTTATGTCATTGAAATGCTTAGTAATATATTTATTACTCATAATAAGACAATAATATTTTATGTTTTCCAAATATTCTGGTTCAAAATCTTCCGTCCAGTTAAATGGAATATAACATCCCTCAACAATAAGGTTTTGTTTATTTTCAATAGCTGTTTTTATCATTTCACACACAACTGGCCATAAATAATCCGTTAATTCTTTATCATCACTTACAGGTGTAAGTGTAGTATTACCGCTACGGATAAGTCCCATTTTTAAGTGGTCTATTGATAAATAAGGATATTTATATTTTTCAAGTAATTTCTGGGCAAGTGCTGTTTTTCCTGTGTGAGATGCTCCTGTTATTAAAATGATCATTTGGTTATTCCTCCAATCTGGTTGTATAAATTCCTGTTGTTCTAATTGCCTTATGTAATTATCTTACAACAAATACACATTTATTTAGTTTTGCTTAAATTTACTCTGCTTTTGTGCAATGTTTTAGTCCTTCTCTTTTGAACAATTTAACATAATAGAAATAAAATCAGGTTTATCATCCTTTAATGCCTTATCTGTATACATTAAAATTAAGTCCTTGCCAGCATATTTTATTGTTTTTGCAAATAATTCTATATTTTCTGATTTGTATATTTTATCCAGATATTTTTTTTGTATATTTTTATTTAAGTATGGAAATAGTGCGCTAAAAGCAATATTATCATTATTTTTATAATATTTTTTTGCATAAACAGGTATATCATTTTTCTTAACATGTGTAATACGTGTAATTAATACATTTTTCATTAAAGGATATGTATCTTCCAATGAATTAAATAGTCCCTTTACTGCGTTGGTTACTTTTTTTTCTTTGGAATATTCTTTAGTATTATTATCAAAATACACATTAATGACAGAGTTATCTTTTAAAGTTATATTAACTTTGTCTGTATATGTTTTTTGTGCTCTTTTATTTATATTCCATCCTATTTCAAAGATATAAGGATTATAATAATAACCATCTTGCACATAAAATTTAACATATCTGGAACTGCTTTTTAAAATATTATTTTTTGCGTTTTCTTTTTTGGAACGGCTGTTTTCAATATTATGCTTTTCTGGATATGCATATACTTTTGATGGTAAAAAATTAAAACATAAAACAATAGTAATAATAATTGTTGTTATTTTTATTATATGTGGTTGTTTAAAAAATTTTATCATAGTAGTACCAGTCCTTTCTCTAATTTAGTAGAATCCCATTTCAAATATTTTCTGGTGCTGTAATTATATATAATGGATGTTTATAAGTTTTTTGACAGATTTATGTTAAATATTTATCTGCCTCTTTTTTTGACAAAGATTTGACATTTGAGATTTTACCTTTTTTATTACGTGTGATTTTTATATTCACTGTGCCTTTTTTATCATAGCTGAATCTTACAAAAGACTGGTCTGCCCTTATATCAATAAATATACGTATACGTTTGTTTTTATAATAGAATGTATTATTTTTCTCTGTAATACCATATTTTTTGTATTGTCTGGCAATGGAGATATCTGTTATTTCATCTATTTTTCCATTGCCTTTTTCAAGTTTTTTTGCAAGCCCTGTCATAAGCCCTGCTTCTTCTTTAGTAATGTTTTTCTTTTTGATTTCATTATTACAGACTCTTTCTACATATTCTGTAAGCCCATCTAAATCTTTTTTTATATCTATAGGGGCAATAGATAAATACCTTCCATTTTTTAGTTCTAATGAGATGCCAATACATCCATCAGTAACACTTCCGTTTGATTTGTCTTTTACATCAACACCGTTACATAGTATATAGTATATACCATTATCAAATATTACCCTGCCTTTTGATATAAGGCTGTCAATAGTATCTTTATTCTGTTGTGTTGTATTATTGCTGTTTTTGGTCTGGGTATATGCATTCTCTTTATTAATCTGCTTTGTACCAGTTTTTGTTATATTTGCATTCCCTGTTGTTGCTGCAGTAGTGCACAATATCAGTGTTAATGCTATAGACAGGCATGTGTGTGTTATTGTTTTTCTCTTAAATACCATAATTTTATCAAGCCTTTCTTTTAATAATTTTTTGCCTTCATTTAAAGTAACAGATACAATGGAATTTTTAAATTTTTTTTCTGTATTTGCCATATTTAAAAGAGTATTGCCATATTCTCTTTTTCCTTTTTCATCAAGTTTTTTAATAACCTCCTCATCACAAGATAATTCACAAAGCCTGCCAGTTTCACGTGCAATTAAGTATACAAAAGGATTAAACCAATGTATGCATATTGTAAGTTGTACAAGCCATTTATAAAACATATCTTTGTGTATGAAGTGTATGAGTTCATGGTGTATTGTATTTTGTAAATCTATATCCTGGATTTCTTCTGATGGCAGTATTATACAAGGATGGAAGAAGCCAATTAAAAGTGGTGATGAGACCATGCTGTTAGTATAAATGCTAACTGTTGTTTTTATATGTAACTTTTCTAGCATGTTTCCAAGCTGTTCCCAGATATTCAAAGAAGATATTTCAGCCTGGCTGGCTTTTAAGTATCTGGTAAAACACTGGTAAATTGTTACTTTATGGATAAAAAGTGATACTGTTGTTATAATCCATATATAAAAAATATTTTTCTTAAGGAATAATAAAATATTTTCTATCAGGAGTTTAATTATCTGTCTGGTAGTGGTGTTATTATTTATTGTATTGTTCTGCTTTTTTATATTATTCTCTTTCTGGTTTGCAACTGGTGTGGAAGTTTTAACGTTTTTGGATGTTGCTTTATCTGGAAAATGCTGGTCTTGCTTCAGGATGTTTTCTTTTTCATTTGTTTGTATAAATATGTAATAAATTTGTCCAGATATGTTTTCCAGAATATTATATTTTGTTGTAAAGGGCAGCAGCAGGCGGGCAATTACTACAAGCCATATGTAATATTGCCATTTCTGGCTTAGTTTGTTTTTATATAGTGGTTTAAGTAGAAGTAGTATAATAATTAAAAAAGTGCCTGAACATGATAATGATAAAAGTATTTTTATAAATCCAGACATTAGCTTTTATCACCACCTTCCCAATATTTTCTAAGTTCTTTATAATCTTCTTCTGAAATTAGTTCTTTTTGTATAAGGGTAGAAACCAGTCCTTGTACATTGCCTTTATATATTCTGTCAATAAAAGCAGTTGTCTGTGTTTCCTGGTACTCTTTTTCAGAAACAAGCGCAGTATATTTATTACGTCTTCCAATTTTATTTGTTGCCAGGTACCCTTTGCCAGCTAACCGGGATAAAAGGGAGATAATAGTATTTTTGGTTGTTGAAAGCCCTTTTTTATCCAGTGCAGTGGTAATTTCTGAATAAAGTGCAGTTCCTCCATTTTCCCATATTATTTTCATTAATTCTAGTTCAAAATCTGAAACTTGCTGTAACATAAACCACCTCCGTTTTTAGATAAATATGGCAATTTAGAGTGCATATTGCACTCTAAATTAAGGATAGCATATTGCACTCTAAAAGTCAAGTATAAAATCTGGTTATTAGTACTATAAAAGGTTAATATTCATAACTAAGGATAGTTTTTATTTATTTTTATATAGTACAGATGGCAATATAACACAATGCCAATGTTACAGTTAAATATTTTCCATACATAAAAATATACAAGAGCCAAAATATTTTTATAATAAAAAATTGGGAAACTCAAATCCATATTAACTGTAAATAATAATATTAAAGTGTTATAATAAAATATCTTAGGATATATTATTATAATTTTTTATAATATGGAGCTGTTGTTTTGCTGGAAGTGCAGGCTGGCAATGTTACACAACAGGAATTTATATTGTATTAAGAATATGGAAATAGAACGGGGGAAATTATGGGAAAGATAGTGAGACGTGGGTATGTACCAGATGATAAACGGGATTTTAGTGAAAAGGCAATGACCAGTATAAGGGCAGCGGCGGATGATATTTATTATTTGTTAAACCATGGTTATAATATGAAAAGTGCATCTGTATTTGTTGGAAACCATTATATGTTGTCAGAAAGGCAACGGCTTGCACTTGCACGTATGGTATCACCAGAGGAACAGCTTGTACTGCGGACACAAAAATGTAAAACCGTTTTAGAAGATGGTGAGGTTGTATTTATTGATGGGTTTAATACAATTATTACATTAGAGATTGCGCTTTCAGGAACTACTTTATTGAAATGTATGGACGGGACTGTACGTGACCTGGCAGGGCTTAGGGGGACTTACAGCCTGATAGATAAAACGCCAGGGGCAATACATCTGGCAGGGAAAGCACTTTCAGGAATGAATATTAGTAAAGCAGTATTTTATATGGATGCACCTGTTTCTAATACAGGACGTCTTGCGGCATGTATACACCATGAACTTTCTGGATATGGGTTTGAAGTTGAAACAGAGGTTATTAATAATGTAGATTCTGTGTTATCTGGTCTTGGCAACGTAATTACCGGAGATGCAATTATACTTGATAAGTGTATTAGCTGGATAAACTTTGTGAGGGGCATAATTGATACAGAGTTTCCAGGATATACATATGTTACATTATAGCAGACCGGGAAGTTTAAATACACTTAGTCTTTCTTTATTATGAAATGTTTTAAGGGATTGTTATTACCGTTCAAATGTTTGGTTTTAACTGTACTTTTTCTATATATAATGATATACTATAAAGATATAAGCATCAGATATAAATTGCAAGGACTGTTATGAATAAGGATTATAAGCTCCTTATATCAAGCTGTGTAGCCTTTATAGTGTGATGTGTAAATGGACAGGTATAAACTGCATATATGTATTTTTGGACTTAGAACATCCATTTTGTTAATAAAACAGAAAATTAAATGTATTTTATGGCTAACAATAGTTATTATTCTTTGTGAAAGAGAGGGATTTATATGCCAGGATTTAAATTAAATGCTCCTTATAAGCCTACAGGCGACCAGCCGCAGGCTATTGAAGCTTTAGTAAAGGGCTTCAAAGAAGGCAGCCAGTTCCAGACTTTACTAGGAGTTACGGGTTCCGGTAAAACATTTACGATGGCGAATGTTATCCAGGAACTGCAGAAACCCACTCTTGTCATAGCCCATAATAAAACACTTGCTGCCCAGTTATATGGGGAATTTAAAGAGATGTTCCCTGAGAACGCAGTGGAGTATTTTGTGTCTTATTATGATTATTACCAGCCAGAGGCATATGTACCTTCTTCTGATACTTATATAGAAAAAGATTCTTCTATAAATGATGAAATAGATAAGCTGAGACATTCCGCTACAGCTGCACTTACAGAGAGAAAGGATGTTATTATAGTTGCGAGTGTATCATGTATATATGGACTTGGAAGCCCTATTGATTACCAGAATATGACAGTCTCTTTAAGGCCAGGAATGGAAAAAGACCGTGATGATGTTATGCGCAGGCTTGTTGATATACAATATACACGTAATGAGATGGATTTTAAACGTGGTACTTTCAGGGCACATGGTGATGTACTTGAAATATTCCCTGTGTCTGAATCAGACAAAGCTTTCAGGGTAGAATTTTTTGGTGATGAGGTTGACAGGATTACTGAAATAGATGTGCTTACAGGGGAGGTAAAAGCTGAACTTGGCCATATGGTTGTATTTCCAGCTTCCCATTATGTAGTAGACCATGATTCTATGGAAAGGGCAATAAAGGAGATTGAACAGGAACTGGAAGAGAGGGTGCGTTTTTTTAAAAGCAATGATAAGCTTCTGGAGGCACAGAGAATTGCAGAGAGAACTAACTTTGATATAGAAATGATGAGGGAAACAGGATTTTGCTCAGGAATAGAGAATTATTCAAGGCATCTGGCAGGACTTAAGGAAGGGGAAACCCCTCATACATTAATGGATTATTTTCCAGATGATTTCCTTATTATAGTTGATGAGTCACATATAACGGTTCCTCAGGTAAGGGGAATGTTTGCAGGTGACAGGTCAAGGAAAAATACACTTGTTGATTATGGTTTCAGGCTGCCATCTGCACTTGATAACAGGCCTTTAAACTTTGAGGAGTTTGAATCACATATAAACCAGATGCTTTTTGTATCTGCAACCCCTAATGTATATGAAAAGGAACATGAACTTGCAAGGGCAGAGCAGATAATAAGGCCTACAGGGCTTTTAGACCCAGAAATATCTGTAAGGCCTGTGGAGGGACAAATTGATGACCTGGTTACAGAGATAAGAAAGACTATAGATGCAGGTAATAAAGTTATGGTTAATACGCTTACAAAGCGTATGGCAGAAGATTTAACAGATTATATTAAAGAGGTTGGGATAAGGGTAAAATACCTTCATTCAGATATAGATACGCTTGAACGTTCAGAGATTATCAGGGACATGCGTATGGATGTGTTTGATGTACTTGTAGGTATTAATCTTCTAAGGGAAGGGCTCGACATTCCTGAAATAGCTCTTGTTGCAATTCTTGATGCAGATAAAGAGGGGTTTCTGCGTTCAGAAATATCCCTTGTGCAGATAATAGGACGTGCAGCACGTAATTCAGACGGGCGTGTTATTATGTATGCAGATACAATTACAGATTCTATGCGTAAGGCAATAGATGAAACAAACAGAAGGCGTAAAATACAGCAGGAATATAATACTAAAAATGGTATAACACCACAGACTATAAAAAAGGCAGTACGTGACCTTATAAGTATATCTAAGAAAATAGAGAGTGGTCCAGAAGGAATTAGCAAAGACATAGAATCAATGAGTGTACAGGAACTTGAAAAACTTGTACAGAAGCTTTCAAAGAAAATGAACACTGCAGCAGCAGAACTAAACTTTGAACTTGCGGCACAGCTACGTGACCAGATAATAGAGATAAAGAAAAGTATTGCAGATAGTAAATAAAAAGCAGTTCCAGACACGCCTTGGCCTGTAGGAGTGGTTACTGTCTTCCAGCGGGCAAGTTTATTGTGTTTCTATAAGGATAAATTTTACGGAAAGGCAGGCTGTAGCACACAGTGCAGATACAGTGCAGAAAATAAAGAATGTAAAGTATGGCAGTTTGTGTTTAATAATACTGTTTCTAAACAAGAAGTAATTATAAATGGAAAAAGCATTAATTTAGAGCTATTTGGCATGGATATCAGAATACTTAAATAACTAAAAGGTAATGCATTTGCATTACCTTTTAAACTGGAATAAAGAATCAAACATCCGCAGTATTTTAAAATCACCTTTAGCTGTTAGTTCACCTGCCATAAATGTACCTTGCAAAGTTCTTTCGCCAGCAAATATTTTGTCAAGTACAGCAGAAGATGTTTTAATTTTTACGTTAACGTGGTCTTTCTGGCCATAGTAACATTTAAGTGCACCATTTTCAATTTCTATAACCAGGTTATTATTTTTATCTGTTATTTCTATAGAGAATGCTAGTGTAATATCAGGTACAGCATGGAAATGGCTTTCAAGTGTTTCTATATATGTGCCTTTGGAGGAAGGGGCTTCATCTCCCATAAGCCCTCTGAACATTTGTGAAAGTTCTTCTATATCTGCTTTTTGTTTTTTTACATATTTATCATTTGAAACGTACATTGAGAGCTGTTCACTTTCCTGTGGTGTCAGGTTCATGGACTTAGGCTGTGCAACATTATCAAGTACAGCATTGGTACTTGAAGGGAATGATATTATTTTCTTAGAAAAAGTCCTGTAAAAATTCTCTGCTTTCTTCTCTATAAGGTATGCATAATTAGAATTAGTTTCAAAGTCAACAGTATTATTTACATAAGCACTTATTCCATCGCAAGGTTTACCACCAAGAAGTTCCCATGCTTTAATAAGTGTAGTATATGCTTCTTTTTCACCATATGTTGTAGATATAGCAACAGGCATCATATATAACCGTTTAAGGGTTTCTTTATCACCATACAGCCAGCATGAATCAAGGAACTGCTGGAGCAGGCCTCCAATGCCAAGCCATTCTATAGAAGCCACAAGTATTACGGCATCTGTGTTTTTAAGTGTTTTGGGCAGTACAGAAATTCCACGTATATCCTCATATAAATTGTATTTTTTTACTTGTATATTTAATTCTTCAAGAACCTGTATTAATTTATTCATTACATAGTTAGCAGGGTCTTCAATAAGCCCCCTGCCACCATAATAAATATTTACCTTTATCATTAATTTGTTCCTGCCTTTCTCTTAAAATTACTATTGATACCCAGTATTACCAGAGTGACGGCTATACCTCCAGCAAAACCGCCTATATGGGCGGCATTATCAATACCCTGGCTTGTAAATCCTCCATACAGTATTATAAATGCCATAAATAATACACGCCGGAAATCAAGGTCATGTGACTGGTGATGCCTTACAGCCAATATACATAATAAAGCGCCTATAATGCCAAAGACTGCTCCAGAAGCGCCAACAGATTCTGTATAGTTATATTGCATCATATTATAAACTATTGAGGTACACCCTGCAATAATACCTGATAAAAAATAGATAATAAGGTACCAAATTCTCCCAAGATACTGTTCAATATAACTTCCAATAAATAATAATACAAGCATATTATTAAAAATATGTGATGGTCCAAGATGAAGAAACATACTTGTAATAATCCTGTAATACTGGTGATGGTTTATAACCATATCCCATGATAATGAGCCTTTATCTATAAATGGTATTCCGTTGGCAGGAAAGCTTAAAAAATCTGTCAGGATAAAAATAATAACGTTTATTATAATAATAGATACATTGGCTGCTGTAAAGCATGTATTTAACTTCTGGTTATTATTATACTGTCTGCAATTACCATCTGTATTATGTGTAATGGAAACCAGATATTCTTCTATTGGGTGTTTAAGACCTTCATACATTGGCAGCATGTTTCCATATATGGCTGGTCCTGCTTGTCCAGGTATTATATGCCAGAAACATCCATCTATATCTTCTGGGTTAAATGGCGGCTTATTGTTATTGCTGATAAAAATATACAAGAAGTGGTACAAATAACAGTCTTTCTGCATAAGGAAATTCCGGGTTTGCATGGATATATTCCTGAATTGTTCTATGGTGTACCTTATACCAGAGGTTTCATCTAATGTAACTATAACATATCCCTCTGTATTATTATCTGTTTCTTTTCTAACCAGCTTTATGTTTACATGTGGCTCTTCTACATTCAGTTTAAGGGGTTCATAGCCCATATGGCTGAATATAAATTTAATTTCATTATACATACATTCCTCCATTCTTTTAATGCGCCAGAAACTATTTTAACAAAAAATATGGAAATAATCCATTAAAAGGCACTTCATTTCGAAAATTTTTGTTTTCCACAATAAAATTTTATACTTATTTCCAGTTATCTTTATATTGTACAGATGGTAATATAACACAATTTGCATATAAACCAAATGTACATAAATAAACTGGAAAATATTACTATAAAGATTAAAAGGAATATTCCAAAACCATTCTTTATGTAACAAAATATAATATATAGTATATATT
>VSNJ01000077.1 GCA_009774235.1 Lachnospiraceae bacterium | reverse complement strand
GAATATTCACATCCACACATAGGACATATGGATTCCAGCAGCATCAAGTGCCTTTAATTGATGTAAACCTGCCAGCAGAAACTATATGATATACCTGTTTCTAATACTACAATACCATCTTTAAAAAAATTGGGTTCTGAAAAATAATCTGTTCCCATAATTTGTTGTAATGGACCAGCTGTTCCACTAAAAATTCTGCCTCTTACAATTCCACCCATCATACAAATAATTCCATTTATAGTATTTTCATCCATTGCCCACATTAAATCTCCCACTCTGGCTTCATTTCACTTAAAATTCAAAAGCGTGGAACTATGCACTAAGAAATTGCTTAAAAACACTATTAAATGAAAATAAAATTGCAATATAAGCATAATTGTGGCAGGTTTTTCCTAAAAAGCAGTTTTAAGCGGTTGCCATAGCAGATAAAAAAGGTTCTTGCAATCAAATCCAAGATATGCTATATTATAGACACAAAATAAAAAAGCAACCGCCCACAAGGGGCTGACCGTTAAACGAAATAGCAAAAACCACCCGTTCCCGTCAAGTTCAGGGTGGCTTTTGTTATGTAAGGCTACTTACAAAACGTAAATACGAATGTAAGCAATGCCAGAAGGAATATACCAAAAGTCAGCAACTCCATAAGAGAGATATTATTCTTACGTTTTCTCTTTTTCATAGCATCACCCCATTCTCTTTAGAATGAAGGCCAACACACCCTGTAACACGGTTGCTCTTTTGAAATTGTAACACATCTTTTACCACTTCACAACAATATTTTCATTTTGAGTTTTCCCGTTTTTTAAGCTTAAAGTGTCACCAAGCTCCGTTTTTAATAGGATTAGCAGGTAACTGGCGGTATAACAAGACTTTTTTCTAAAATAATTCATTATTCCAGAACTTGTTTTAAAAAATCCAGGCTACATATTGAATTTAATTATATGGCACGTCAATCCTCAAAAGGTCAAACGGATATCCGCAATCCGCTTGACCTTTTAATTACTTTACGGTTGTCTTTATTCTTAATACAGTTGCAGAGTATTTTGGCACAGTATAATTAAACTTACTGCCAATCCCCTGTACTTCTGATTCTTTTATTGTTACTACTTCTTCTTTTCCAAGAATATTATCATCATTAAGGCTGTTTCCTGCTGCCACAGAAACCTTGGCAGTATCTGCAATATTTTCTGCACCAGCAATATCTACTGCAAATGTTTTAGGGTATCCTGTTACATTTACCATTTTAATAATAATATCCCCTGTATTATCAGTACTTGTAACCTGGTAACTTTCTGCATTAGCTGTAACTGGCAGGTCATAATCAATATAAAGTTCATTATTTATATAACACTTTACATTATTATCTGTCACTACTATCTTTAAAGAATATTTTGTTCCATTTTTAATGTTTATATTTTTAACTGTTCCTGCAATCTGGTCTGACTTATTGCCCCCACTTACTTTCTGCAGGCATGATACAGAATTATTCCATCCGCCAATATTCCAAAAATAATTATCTTCCTTGCTGTCTGCTGCAAATGGAATTATAAATCCTTCCGAACCGCCTGTTTTTACTGCATCAACTGTATAAGTATAATTCTTCCAGTTCCTGCTGCCAAAATATGCTGCTGTGCCTGTTGACGCATACAAATTAGTATTGGTAGATGTGCTGGACTGTATAAGTTCACCATTCTTTACTTTCCAGTTTCCATCTGAAACCTTATCCCAGTTTTCGTCAAATTCATCTTTAGAAAAATCATCTTCC
The DNA here is from genome assembly GCA_009774235.1 of Lachnospiraceae bacterium. Lineage (GTDB taxonomy): Bacteria > Bacillota > Clostridia > Lachnospirales > Lachnospiraceae > Butyribacter. The sequence continues at coordinate 16,819 of VSNJ01000077.1, read as the reverse complement.
GCCATAACTTCACCAGTTTCATTATTTACTACTTTAATATTATCAAACCTGGCAGATGTACTCCATGTACCAACTCCAATCTTGCCAGTAAATGGTCTTTCTGGTATAACAGCACCTTTAAAATCTGATTCCAGCAAACTGGTACCTGCATTGTTTGCAAATAATTTCTGCATATAATAATTGGTTGAGCATGTTGAAGTATGGTTGTTAAACCATATTAAATCTGGCGCCCAATGAAGTGCTGTAAGATTTCCAAAAAGTGGCGCATAAGCAGCCATCCTTACAATATCACCATTTCTTTCAAGCCCTGTCATATATGCTGCCTCTGCAAGTGCTGCTTCAAGCCTGTTAGACCTTGCTGCATACTCGCCTAGAAATACATCTATGCCTCCGCCAAATTTTGTATCTGTCATGCTGGAAGTATCCCTGCTGTAATTTTTCTCATCATAATAATCCGCATGTTCTAAGAACCAGCCAGGGTCATTATAATAGTGGTGGTCAATGGCTCCTGCAAAGTCATTAATAGTCTTGCCTGGATGTTCCTTTAACCACTTTGCTGCTTCTTCATATGATGGCATATAATCAATACCACTGTCCCCGTCATCAACACCTGCAGAAAAAATAAGCTCAATACCACCATACATTACAGGGTTATCTTTTTTAGCCTGGTCAAAAGCATCTACAAAAGCTTCATATTTTTTATAGAAATTATTACCCCACTGTTCGTTGCCTATTCCTATATATTTTAATTCAAATGGCTTTTCATGTCCCATTGCAACCCTTACAGCACCCCACTTTGTAGAAACATCCCCACGGCAGAACTCCACAAGGTCAAGTGCATCCTGTATATACTGTTTAAATTCTGCCGAATTAACAGCAGGACCTGGGTCACCTGGATGCCCTATCATACAGCGTATTCCACAATTTACAACAGGTATGCTGGTAGCTCCAATATCCTCTGCAAGCTGGAAATATTCATAAAAACCAAGTCCATATGACATATATGATGGATATTTGTCATTAGTTGCACGCTCATCTGTCCAGATATTCTGTCCCTGTTTTCTTGCTGCAACATCTCCATATGTATTATTAAACATTAAAGGCTCACCATCTGGACCTGTACCAATAGAATCTTTCCAGCTATAAGCAAACTCCAGTGTGTCACCTTCAACAACACATCCTCCTGGAAAACGTAAAAATGAAGGTTTTAATGCCTCAAGTTTCTCTGCAAGGTCTTTTCTTGTACCATTTTCACGTCCTTTAAAAGTATCTTCTGGAAAAAGTGACACCATATCTAATGCAACTTTCCCTTTTGGAATTACCAGCTGTAAAGTTATATCTGTATACTTTGTAACAGAAGATAACAATGTAAGGTTATATTTATTCCATTCTGGAGTTACAGCATCTATCTTTCCGCTTGCAACAGATTTATTACCATCCATAATATTTACATTTATACTGCCTGTATATCCATCAAGCCCTTTTGCATAAACTGAAAACTTATATGCAGCTCCCTCTTTAACAGACATACCGTCAAGGAAACCTATATTAGCAATACCAGCATATGCAGAAGACTTATTTTCAACTACCATATAATTTGGATTATTTGCATTAAGGCATCCTGTCTTGTCATCTGTTACAACCTCTGCTGCCACATCACCAACATTATTCCATGCATGCCTTTCATTGCCAGCAGCAAGCTTTGTAAATTCAAATGAACGGTTCTGAACCATTTCCGCATATAGTCCGCCATCTGCTGCAAAATTAATATCTTCAATAAAAATACCATACAGCAGGCTGCTTATACTATGTACATTATTAGCTGCATTAATATCCAATGTATAGTTGCTCTTTTCACTGTTATAAACAGAAACCTCACCACTTGTACCATAAACTACAGGCTCTGCTGTAGGTGCAGGAGTTTCTGTTTCCACATATGGCTTGCCTTTTACAGTTATTTTGCATGAAAGTTTCTTTGATTTAAGATTAGAAGCACCTTTAGCTTTATATTTCACAGTTGCGTTTACAACAGTGCTTCCCTTTTTAATCCCTTTAACAATACCTTTGGAATTAACTGTTGCAATTTTTTTATCTTTAGATACCCAGGCAATTTTCTTTACACTTGCAACATTTTTCTTAGAAAGCTTTAAAGTTACAGTATTTCCCATTTCTATGGAAACAGATGCCTTATCCAGTTTTAGGACAACTTTTGGCTTTGACGCCGCATCTGCATAAATATACAGCCCAGATGTATTTATTCCATATGAAGAGACAACAAGCGCAAAAATAATACTACAAGCCAGAAACTTATTAATATATTTCTTCATAAAAACAATCCTTTCTCCTTATTTGATTTTTTGACTTATTCTGCTATAATAATATTATAATGTCTGTTAGCATTTACACAACGTTGCGTACATTATATTAATTATTTTAGCAGGACTACATACTAAGGTCTATGATTTTAGCCGCTAATTATTTGATTTTTTCCGCTAATATTCATACCTGTTGAAAGGATAAGTGTATATAAATATGGTTACAGTGAAAGGAATAGGATACCAGTTCCACAATTATTTTGGAATAGATATTAACCGTACCAGTGGCTCTGGAGATTTTCTGTTATTATACTTAAGGACACCTACAGAAGTAATGCTTAACAACCAGTTTCAAGATATACCTGCTGGTACTTTTATATTATATAAAAAAGGCAGCCCCCAGATTTACAAGAAAACAGATGGAAGCTTTATAAATGACTGGATACATTTTGAAATTGAACCATATGGCAATTTTTTTGAAAACCTCGAAATACCATTTAGCACACCGGTGTCATTTATTAATAATAAAATAATAACTGATATGATAGCTAGCTTATATATTGAATTTTTTAATGAAGGTACACAGCATGATTATATTATGGATAGTAAAATGCGTGTGCTCTTCCACAAATTCAGTGATATGTATAAATCGCTGTTAATTGGAGGTACTTCTTATGGAAAATATTTTGATGAGCTTTCAAAAATACGCCAGAAGATACATAACTACCAATATGTCCCATCAGGCGCAGAAGAAATTGCCGGAAAATTAAATATAAGTACATCTTACTTCCAGCATATTTATAAAAAACTCTTTGGTGTACCTGTAAACCAGGATATAATTAAAGGCAGAATAGAAAATGCCGCCCGCCTGCTGCATGGTACAGATGCCTCTGTTTCTGAAATAGCAGAACAGTGTGGTTATGAAAACCTTGAGCACTTCTCAAGGCAGTTTAAAAAAATAAAAGGGGTATCACCTCAGAAATACAGAAAATAATATGATACCCCTTAGATTTTAATGCAGGTCTAGATACCTGCCTGCTGCCTTTTCTACTTCCTTATAAACTATAATAAATTCATTATGCTTCTGGCTTGCATATTGTATGCCATCACTTTCCTTAAAGGCAAGCTCTAGCTCCAAAGCAAGACCTGAAGCTTTAATAGCACCAATATTTTTAAGATTTGTCTTTATAGAATGGATTTTTATACAATAATTTTCAAAATCTGAAGCTTTATAAAAATCCTGTAATTCCATATCATAATGTGAATCTAAAAATGCCTGGAGCATTTCCTTGTAAAATTCTTCATCACCATTACAGAAATTTCTTCCTGCTTCCCAGTCCAGAATATTATTCCCTTCTGCATCATTTGTTTCATTACCATTAAATACCAAATCATTCTTTATTACTATTTCTTCTGGAAGGTATTTCTGTATCATTTCTTCCAGTCTGGCAGCAATTATGGGTTTTGAAAGATAATCGTCAAAACCTTGTTCAATAAACATTTCCCTTACCCCCGGAATTGCATTGGCAGTAAGTGCAATTATAACAGAATCTTTACACAAATTATCTTCCATTACTTTTGAAAACTTTAGTGTTTCAATTCCATCCATCCCTGGCATACGGTGGTCCATAAATATAATATGGTATTTATTCTGCTGCATAAGGGCAAGACAGTCTTTCCCACATATTGCAGTATCAATCTGCATCTGTAAATTTTTAAGAAGCCCAATAAATACTTTCAGGTTCACTTCATTATCATCTACTACAAGCAACCTGGCATCTGGTGCAATAAATGGTTCTTTATAGATGTTTATTTCTTTTTTCTTTTGTTCATAGTTTTTATAGAAATCACCAATAACTTCTTTATCCTCTGACTTCTGTTCAAGATAAAAGTAAAAGTCCGAACCCTTTAAATATGTACTTTCTACCTCTAACCTGCTTCCCATCAGTTCCAGAAGACGCATGGTAATAGGAAGCCCAAGCCCTGTTCCTTCTATATTCCTGTTCCTGTTTTCATCAAGCCTTCTGAAAGTTTCAAAAAGTTTCTCTTTATCTTCCTCTTTAATTCCAATTCCAGTATCTTTTATTGAAACATATAATAGTACAATGTTATCTGGCAGCCTTCTTCCAGAAACATCAAGACAGACACATCCTTTTTCTGTATATTTAACAGCATTAACCAGCAGATTTGTAATAACCTGCCTTATACGTATCTCATCACCATATAAATGTACTGGTATTCCAGGTTCTACATGTATCTTAAGCTTTAAATTTTTCTCCTCTGTCCTTGGACGTATAATATCAATAATGTCATCCAGCAAATCCCCCAAATTATAACTTGTTGGAATAATATCCATCTTTCCACTTTCAATTTTAGAAAAATCAAGTATACCGTTTACTAGGTTTAATAATGTATTACCAGCCCTTTTAATATCATAAGCATAACCTGATATTTTATCATCACTGCTTTCCCTAAGAATCATTTCATCCATGCCAAGCACAGCATTAATTGGTGTACGGATTTCATGGCTCATGCTTGCCAGAAAATCACCCTTTGCCCTGCTTGCTGTTTCTGCTTGTACTTTTAATGCTTCCTGTTCTTTAGCATATCTTTCCTTTTCACGTGCCTGTTCTTCTATTTTTTTCTTTTCAAAAACCAGGCTTGAACTTACCATTATAATACATACTGCCAGGATTGCAGAAAATATAAGCACATTTTTATAAACCAGGTTTGAATAAATATGTCCGTTATTTTCTCCATTATTTTGTACAACCAGATGCCATCCAAGGCTTTCTATATATCTGCTTACAGTATATCCCCCATTTTCTTCTTCATGGTAAATATACTCTATTTTGTCTTCGTCTTCTAAGATATCAATATTTACTACCGCTTTTTCCATATTTATCATATCTGTATCTATTTGCACAAGTCCTTCATTATTAACAAGATTTACTTTAATATTATATTTTTCTTCATATTTTCCTAAAATATCCTGTAGCTCAGCCATTCTTACACTTACACCGCAAACTCCCAGAAAATTATTATTCTCATCTTCAATCCTGGCATTTACAAAAATTGTCCATACATTATTATGTGTTTCATCTATATCTACATCAAAGCTATATTTTACCCCGCTTTCCACAAAACGTGAATACCATATATCATATTGGTCTGTTTCTGGTGATACAACTTTATTAAACCCATTTTGTGTATAGTATTTCTTGCTTTTATCTGAAACAATAAAAACTGAACTGTATTCCATATTTGTCTTTATTGTATTTAGATAAGAAACAAGTATATCCTGTTCTTTGCTTTTAGGAAACTCTTTTTCCTTTAATGGCCCAATTAAGTAATAATCATTAGACATTGTCTTCGCAACAATAATTGGTTCTGATAAAACATTATTAATTGAATCATATACATTTGATGCAAGAACCTTTGACATTTCTTCATCATGCCCCTCAATAACTGTATTAAGGGAGCTTACTGATATACATGTGGTTAAAATAAAACTAGCTGCTATTAGTATAATTGTCCAGACAAGTATACGTTTGTCTCTTTTCATAAACAGACTCCATTTCATATAATATATTTACAGATAATTTATATTTAAACTATATCAGTTATACTATAATTTTGCAATACAGCCATTTTTTAAGTTTCCCTGTTTTTTTATTATAAAGATATCCTGGCTCTGGTTAGTTGTATTTTAAAACCAAAAAAGACAGGCACAAATGTGCCCGCCTTTTTTTAAATAATACCTTGAATCTTAAGAATTTTTTCACGTACATAGTCCACACTGCCTGCTGACATACTAAATTCATCTAATCCATAGTCTAGTAAAATCTCTGTTGCTTTTATATCCCCTGCCATCTCACCACACATACCAACTTTTATATTTTCCTTATGTCCGGCATTAATAATATGTTTTATGGCACTAAGCACTGCTGGGTGGAAATAAGAATACTTATCTGCAATTTTTTTATTTCCCCTGTCTACAGCAAGTAAGTATTGTGTAAGGTCATTAGTCCCTATACTAAAAAAACTGCTTTCTTTTGCAAGTTGTTCTGCAAGCAGTACACTTGCTGGCGTTTCCATCATAATTCCTGTTTCAATGTCCTCGCAGAATTTCTTGCACTCTTCACGGAGTTCATTTTTGCACTCTTCTACAACTGCCTTTGCTTCCCTTAATTCTTCAAGTGATATAATCATAGGAAACATAATGCGTACATTTCCAAAAGCACTTGAACGCAATATTGCCCGCAGCTGCTCTTTAAACATATCTTTCATATCAAGCGAAATACGTATAGCCCTCCATCCAAGAAACGGGTTATCCTCTTTTTCAAAATCAAAATAAGGCAGTTCCTTATCCCCTCCAATATCCAGGGTACGTATAGTAAGTTCCTGTGGACAAAGCTCTGCTGCCCTTTTATATACCTCAAACTGTTCTTCTTCTGTTGGAAAATGTGTATTTTCCATATATAAAAGTTCACTTCTGAATAATCCTGTTCCATCCATTTTTACTGGAAGTGCCCTTTCAATATCATCTGCATTGCCAGCATTAATACAAATATTAATTTTCTTTCCATCTTTAGTAATTACAGGAATATCCCTTAACTTTTCAAGACGCAGCTTCTCGTCTTGAAATTCTTGTTTCTTTTTTTCATATTCCCTTGTTATATTATCTTCTGGAAAAAGAACTATAACACCTTCTGATGCATCCATACAGACCATATCTCCAGTATTTAACTTATTAAATATCCCTTTTACACCTACAAGTGTTGGAATACCAAGGTTTTTGGCAATTATAGAAACATGGCTTGTTACCCCGCCTTCTTCTGTAATAATACCTTTTACATAATCTGTGTTAATTTTCACTGTATCAGAAGGAAATAAATCCTTTGCAAGAATTATAGCCTCTTCATCCAGGCTTCCTATATCAGGAAGTTTTATACCTTTTAACTGTGCCATAAGGCGTTTCCCAACATCCTGTATATCAGCAGCCCTTTCTTTCATATACTCATCATCCATCATTCCAAAAACTGCTGCCACTTCTGAAATTGCTTCACTTACTGCGGTTTCTGCATTTTCTGAATTATTATTAATCTTGCTTGTGACACTGTCTTCTAATGTAAAATCCATAACCATTTCCATATGTGCAGAAAATATTTCATTGGATGCTGCAAGTTCTTCCAGTTCCCCACGCACACATTCCCTGGCATCAAGGAATTTATCAAGCTGTTCTTTCTTTTTATCTGCTGGCACCTTATATTGTACAGGTTTTAAATCCAATTCCCCATATTTATAAATTTTTGCTACTGCAATTCCTCTGGATGCTGTTTTTTCAACTTTTATTTTTTCCATAAAATCCCAAATACCGCCTTCCCTGGTTCAAACATATATCAAGCGGATATCCGCAATCCGCATTACCTGCAAGCCATTGGCTACTTGCCCACTTGCAAACCAGCCTCATTGCTGCTTTGCTTAGTCTGGCAGGAGGTTAAACTGTTTTACAATTATTTTTTTATTCACCCAGCCCGCTTTCAATAAGTTCTGTTATTTTCTTTAAATCCGCTTCTTCATTCTCACCTTCACACTGTACTTCGATTTCAGTGCCCTTTTTTAATGCAGCAGCCATTAGGTTTAATATACTTTTGGGCTGGATTTTCTTACCATTATGGATTAACAATATATTTGAAGAACACTCAGTTGCTGCTTTTGATAAAATTGATGCTGGTCTTGCATGTACACCTGATGGATTTATAATTGTAACTTTTTTTGATACCATAACCTGCTCCTCCTTAAATTATTCTTCTACTCCAAAATGTTCAAACAAAATCTTTTCTGCTTCCAGGTTCCAAAGCCCCCTGTTTCTTTTACAAGCTTCATCAAGTTTTTTAAATAATTGGTCTGTCTTTCCTAACTCTTCAAAATCTTCTATTGCTGTAAGTGGCATATCAAACTGTGTATATGTCAGTTTCTTTCCTCCAGGTATACCTGGAAGGTTCTTTGTTGTTTCTGCAATACTGTCAATACCTCCTACATGTGTAACCATAACAGCCGGCTCAATTTTTCCTTTGGCAGCAAGCGTATTAGCTTCAATTAAATCATCATTATTACCGCCTGTAGTACCAACAATATGTGTACTGATGTAGTGCACATTATAAAGATTTACTTCTCCCATAAACTGGCTGTCTGAAGGACCCGCAAAGAAATTCATGCATCCGTCAAATGCAAGAAGTTTATCACCCATCTCTGCAACTTTACGGTTTGGAATATATACAAATACATCATCATAACCTTTGCCGCCTGTAATATCACGCAGTTCTTTTACAGGGTCAGACATGGCAGCTGTATTTATATATATAAGTTCAACCCCGTTTTCCTTTGCTTTCTCCTCTGGAATAACTTCCCTGGCTCTCTTAAGTTTTGCATCATCAATATCTGTTACTACAATTCTCTTTGGCTTATTTTCAAACTGTATTCCATAACTTACAGCACCAAGCCCCATAGGTCCGCATCCGCCTAGAATAATAATATCCCCGCCTTCTTTTGTGCCTCCTGCCAGGTCATGGTTTATTTTATTGGTATGGTAATTACCATGGTATCCTCCAATAATACAGCTCATAGGTTCGCCAAGTGATGCTTCAAAGAAACTTTCACCTTCATATGGCATAAGACATCCAAGCTCCATTACTTCATGTGGGATAATGCAGTATGTACATGCACCTCCGAAATATTCATATGAATAGCCTGGTGACGCAAGGCTGCCCTTATAATTAAGCGCTGGCTGCTGTGTAAAACGCATACCAGGCTTAAACTGGTCTTTCCATTTCTCACCAACTTCTACAATTACACCAGCAAATTCGTGCCCAATAATAATTGGGTTAGTATCTATATTTTGTGGTGCTCTTTTATGGTTCTTGCCCTGCTGCAGTAATTTATAAGTTGACATACAGATACTGTCACTAATTACCTTTACTAAAATCTCATCATCCTTAATTTCTGGAAGTTCAAACTCCTCAAGCCTTACATCCATAGCGCCATACATCCTGACTGCCTTTGTCTTCATATCTTTTCCCCCTGTTTTAATTATATTTCCTCAAGAACTACATCTTCTTTTAACTTCATAACCAGTTCTTTAGCTGGCGGCTTTGTGCCTATTGTAGTTACTGCACCTGCTGATGTTGCAATTCCAAGTTTTAAAGTTTCATCATTATCCATGCCACTTTCATATGCGTATGACAGCGCAGCAACCATTGCGTCCCCTGCACCTACAGTAGAATGTGCTTTTACAGACAATGCAGGTGCTTTTGCTTCATATCCTTCTTTTAAAAGCATTGCACCACACTTTCCCATAGATACTGCAACTGTACTGACACCTTCTTTAATAAGCTTTCTTGCAATCTGTGCTATCTCCTGTTCAGATGCCTTATAGTCGAATTTTGCATATTCCTCAAGCTCAAGCCTGTTTGGCTTAATAATATCAGGCATTGACTCCAGGCCATTTCTGAACAGCTCACCATCCGCATCAAGTAATACTTTTGCACCCTTTTTATGCACCAGGTTAATAATATCTGCATAAATATTTTTATCCATTCCATTTGGCACACTTCCTGCTAGTACAAATAAAGTATCCTTTGATGCATATTCACTAAGTTTACCCATAAGTGCTTCAAGTTCTTTTTCTGATGGGACTGGTCCTGGCTCATTAAGCTCTGTAACCATTCCATTTTCTTCAAATACTTTTGTATTAGTCCTTGTTTCACCATCTAACCATACAAAATCATTCTGTATACCTTTTTCATCAAGTACATTTTTAATAGTACGTCCTGCATTTCCTGCCAGAAATCCTGTTGCAATGCTTTTGCCACCAAGTTCAAATATAGTCTTTGAAACATTAATGCCCTTCCCGCCAGCATCATATTCTACCTTGCTAATACGGTTTAACCCTCCCTGCTGCAGACAGTCAATCTCCACTGTCTTATCAATAGCAGGATTCATTGTTACTGTTATTATCACGTTGCCACTCTCCTTCCATACTAATCCATATGCCACATTTTATTGGTTTCCCAGAATATTATATACAGTATCAATATCACCATTAGCCAGCTTCTCTGCTGCAGATTCATCAAGCATTTTCTCTGCTATTACAGAAAGGATTTGCAGATGTTCTTCTCCAACCCCTGCAATACCTACTACAACATTTGCTGTATTATCTCCCCATGGAGTTCCTTCTGGAAATGTCATTACTGCAATTCCAGACTCCTTAATATCCTTTTTAGCTTCTTCAACACCATGTGGCAGTGCAAGCCCGTTTCCCATAAATGTTGAACAACTCTCCTCTCTTTTTAACATTGCTCCAACATATGGCTGGTCTACATATCCTGCATCTACAAGCATCTGCCCAACTTCTTTTATAACTTCTTCCTGTGTTTTAGCTTTGCAGTTTACACGGATATTTTCACGGTATAAAAGCTCTTTTTTCTCTGTTTTCTTTTTTGTTTTAAATAACATAATACCCCTCCTCTGCCGTTCCAAGGCTTTGTGTTTTCTTTTTGTAAATACATTATAACCCCATAAAACAAGGATTTTCAATTAAAAGACCTTTTGATTTGGCATCATCAGATAATGCCATTATTTAAAAATAAAAAATTAAAAATATCACAAAAAAGCTGCCGCATTAAGAAAATGCCATACAAAATATAGAAATTCTTATTTTATCAAAATACTATATCTTGTATTTTTTATTCTTATTGCGACAACTCCTTATATTTTAGAAATATACTGGTTAAAAAACTTTTTTAAATATGAAGAAAGCATGCTTCTTATTTCTTCTTTTTCACCTGAATAAAGCATATTTACAAAATCTGCCTCTTCCACAAGCAGGCTGCTTATATATCCCATTATTTCATTATTTATAGAAACATTTTCATCCTCTGGCACAAGCATTATAATTACAACTTGTATCTCCTTAAAATAAGGGTCTTTAAATGGTTTTCTGTCATGTGTGGCACATATAGTAAATTCTGGCCTTATAACACCTTTTGTCCTTGCATGCAGAAGTGCAAAACCTAGTTCAGCAAAGACCTGGCTTGATATTTCTTCTCTTCTCTGCAAGGCTTCCCGTATCATTTCCCTTCTGTCAGAATAAGGTGATATCTCTTCACCAGCCATTACAAGCAGTTCATCAAAAGTGATATTTCCATTTACCTTAAAAAAACCCATATACTTTAACAGCATTTTAATCTGTGCTGCCATCTTGTTAATCTGGTCAAGTTGTTCCTGGAAAGAACCCATTTCCTCATGTTTCTGTGGAAGTCTTTCATATTTATAAAATAAATGCCTTATTTCATCCATATCCTTTTCATTTAAAAGAGGATTTACATATAATACAGGAACATCATCTATTTCTAATGGTATGCTTGAAATAAAAAAATCTGTTTTTCCTATAATATACGGAGTTACATCATTTTTACCATAGGCAGAAACCACCATTTTATTCTGGAACACTTTTTTAAGCTTTGATGACATCAGCCTTGAAATACCAATTCCACTTGAACACACTACACCAGTATGGACTTTGCGCAGCTTTTCCTTCCTGCCCTCAAGCCTTACCATAGCTGCCCCGAAGTGTACTGTCAGAAATCCTGTTTCTTCTGGCGGAACTTCTTTGCCAAGGCTTTTTCCAAGTACCATTGCTACATTTTCACATTTCTGGTACAGCTCTACATAACTTTTCTTTATATCTTCCAGCATAGGGTTATGTATCTGCATACCATGTACCAGACGTATAATTGTAGGCTGTAAATGTGCCAGAAGCCCCTGCAGGAATTCATCATCTTGTTTAATAAGATAAGCATTTTCTTTATCAAATGCATCTATCATTTCATTAACCAGCTGGCGTATCTGTCCTCCGGCTGCCAGCTGTGTTGTGCCATATTGTACTTTCTCATGCTTAGAGCCTTTAATATGAAGCCAGATATAAGTAATTTCAATTTCTGGAATTGTTATTGCAAAATATTCTTCAAGACTGCCTGCAATTTTCTGTGCAAGTGAATAATCCAGGTCTTTTACAATATCATTTTCTATCTTAGAACTTTCTTCTATTACCTCATCTTTCATAATACGGTTTATTGCAATAGAAATATGTATTACAAGTCCCATATAAGAATTTTCAGTAAGTGATACAATCCTCCCATCATCAATATTATTAATACATTCCATAACTTTTTTCATAATATTTTCATCAAGAATCCCATCCATACCACTTTTTATGGCATAACCATATTCCCCAGGAATTTCATCTGTACTCTCATATGACTCACGCAAAAGCCTTGTATCTAAATTAGAATAAATAAATTCACGTATTGCCCTGCGGTAATTTTCCTCTGTGCCTTCTACATAGACACCACTGCCAGGCTTTCTCTTTATATCCAGGCCAAATCCAGAAAGCCACTCACCTATTGCCTCTAAATCTGTACTAGCTGTGGCTTCACTTACACCAAACTGGCTGCTGTAATAAAAAAGCTTTTTAAGCCCCTTTTCTTTAAGTATTTCTAGTATAAGGCGTTTCCGGCGTTCTTCTTTTCCAGGAACATCAAGGCTTTCATTCTGGCAAAGAAATGAAAGAAAGCGTTTTTTCTCTTCCTGTGTACCCTCAAGCCATATACCTACACCAGTTTTTGAAAAATACTTTATTTCATATCCTTTAAGATAAGAACTTATATATTCCAGTTCTCTTTGCGTTGTACGCTTGCTTACACCAATCTTTTCTGCCAGGGATTTTACAGGTATTGCCTCTTCCTCGGTAAGCAATATTTTTAATATCTGTTTTGCTCTTGATAAAATCTTCATGGCAGCATTTTTCCCTTTCCTTTCTTTGGCAATATATACCCCTCCATATTTTTATTGATTCTAACATTATGCAAAGAAACCGTCAATGGTTATACATTGACAGTTCCAAGCTTCATAATTTTACATATTTATAAATTTGTTTCTTTTAAATCTTCAATAAGCTGTCCATACTCTGGTGCAGCAAGGAAGTTTGTAATAAGAACCAGCCTTGCATCCGGGTTACTATGTGCAGCACGCTCACCCAGGTCCCTGTGTGTTACAACAATCTGCACATCTGCTGGAATTGAAGATACAGGTGTATGTATTACTTCAATACCTGACATCCCTGCTTCTGCTATTTTCTTTTTAAGGACTGTAGCACCCATTGCACTGGAACCCATTCCTGCATCACATGCAAATGCAATTTTATTTATCCTGCCAGATACTGTTTTATTGCTGTCCTTAAGAACTGTACCTTTTGCCTGGCTCTTCATTGCATCCTTCTTTGCCTGTGCTTCTTCTAAAGAAGCATCCTTACCCATAAATTTCAGTATAGGCAGTGATATAAAAAACGAAACAACAGCTGCAAGCAATACCCCTGTAATAAGACCTAAGTAACTGTGCCTTTCTGCCATTGCAAGAATTGCAAGTATACTTCCAGGTGAAGCCGCAGAAACAAGACCAACATCAAACATTGTAAATATAAACACACCACAAGCCCCGCCTGCTATTGCTGCTATAAGCAATAACGGATTCATTAATATGTAAGGGAAGTATATCTCATGTATGCCACCAAAGAAATGTATTATAACTGCACCTGGTGCAGAGCTTTTTGCACTTCCCTTTCCAGCTATACAGTATGCAAGCAGTATTCCAAGCCCTGGGCCTGGGTTTGCTTCCAACAAGAAAAATACTGATTTTCCAGCTTCTGTAACCTGCTGTATCCCCATCGGTGACAATATCCCCTGGTTAATTGCATTGTTTAAGAACAACACCTTTGCCGGCTCAATAAACAAGCTTACAAGCGGCAGCAGCCCATGCTCTACAAAGAAATTAACACCTGAACTCATACCATTGCTTAACACATTTACAAGCGGTGTAACCCCAACCATTGCTATTAATGCAAGTATACCTCCAATAATACCTAATGAAAAATTATTTACCAGCATTTCAAAGCCTGCTTTTACATGGCCTTCTATTTTTTTATCAAACTGCTTGATAACCCATCCTGCCAGTGGACCAGTTATCATAGCACCTATAAACATTGGCATATCAGGTGAACCTACAATAGTACCCATAGTAGCAATAGCACCAATTATTCCTCCACGTTTGCCTGCAACTACTTCACCACCAGTATATGCAATAAGCAGCGGCAAAAGCATATGTGACATTGGGTCTACCATTGCGGCAAACTTTTCATTTGGTATCCATCCTGTTGAAATAAATAATGCTGCTATCAGTCCCCATGCAATAAATGCGCCAATATTCGGCATTACCATTCCACTAAGAAATCTTCCAAATAATTGTACTTTTTCTTTCATACACATACCTCACTTATTTTAAAATTCTAAACTCCCAGCAGAATATCCGCAGGTATGGCTGGCCAGCCAGTTCCTTTCTGTTAAATTTATTATACTAATATCTACATCAATAACGCAACAAATAGAAAAAGAGATTTGGCGTCATTGGATAATGCCAATAATTCAGATTGAAAAATTGCCAGTTTTAGCATATACTAATGGATAAGCAGTATATAAAACAGAAATATATAAACTTTATAATAAAAACGGAGGCTTATACTATGAATAAAAATATTGTTGTTGCACTTGGACATAGTGCACTTGGAAGAACTTTCCCAGAACAAAAAGAAGCAGCTAAAA
The DNA here is from genome assembly GCA_009774235.1 of Lachnospiraceae bacterium. GTDB lineage: Bacteria > Bacillota > Clostridia > Lachnospirales > Lachnospiraceae > Butyribacter. The sequence continues at coordinate 1,788 of VSNJ01000077.1, read as the reverse complement.
ATGCTGCTTCCGCTATAGCAGACCTTGCGTCAGCTAAATTTAACATTGTAATTACACACAGCAATGGTCCCCAGGTTGGCATGATACATTCTGCAATGGCTGAATTCAGCCGGCTTGAACCATCTAATACAGTTGCGCCTATGTCAATCTGCAGTGCTATGAGCCAGGGCTACATAGGCTATGACTTACAGAATGAAATCAGGACAGAACTTTTAAACAGAGGAATATACAAACCTGTTGCAACTATTATAACACAGGTACGTGTTGACCCATTTGATACAGCATTTTCATATCCCGGAAAGCTAATTGGAAGGTATATGACAGAAGAAGAAGCAAAGGCAGAAGAAAAGAAAGGAAACCATGTTGCATATGAAGAAGGCAAAGGATACAGGCGTATTATTGCTGCACCACGTCCTATGGAAATATATGAACTTGATTCTATAAAAACTCTTATGGAAGCAGGCCAGATAGTTATTGCTGCTGGTGGCGGCGGGATACCTGTATTACAGCAGGGGACACGCCTTAAAGGCGCAAGTGCAGTTATTGAAAAAGATGTTACCAGTGCCTGCCTTGCTGAAGAACTGGACGCAGATATACTACTACTTCTTACAGGAGTTGAGAAAGTATGCCTGGACTTTGGAACACCTGGTGAAAAACAACTTGACAGTATGACTGTCGAAGAGGCTACAAAATATATTGAAGAAAAACAGTTTTCATCTGGTGCTATGCTTCCAAAAGTTGAAGCAGCTGTCTCTTTTGCATCATCATCACCTGCACGTAAGTCAATTATTACAAGCATTGATACTGCACTTGATGGAATAATGGGTAAAACAGGCACTGTTATAACCTGCTGATTATTAATAAAAAACAGATATCCAAAAGTATACCCGGATAATACAAATAAACTTGCATATCCTATTGCACAGGCAGATAAAAGCCCATATACAGTTTATATACTGTTATATGGGCTTTTTAAATATAAAAATACACAAATTTAATGGCTATGGAATTACACCTCAAATTTATATCCCATGCCCCATATTGTTTTAATATATCCTCCTTTACTGCCCAGTTTGCTCCTAAGCTTCTTTACATGTGTATCTATAGTCCTTGCATCCCCAAAATAATCATAATTCCATACATTATTTAAAATACGCTCCCTTGACAATGCAACTCCCTGGTTAGTAATAAAATATGCCAGAAGTTCAAACTCTTTATAACTTAGTTCTATAACTTTACCATCAATACTGACTTCATGTGCGGACTGGTCCAGCACAATCCCGCCTGCTTCAATTCCATTCTCTTCAAGTACATTAGTCCTGCGTAGTATTGCTTCAGCTCTTGCAACAAGTATTTTAGGACTGAATGGCTTAGAAATATACTCATCAACACCAAGTTCAAACCCTAAAAGTTCATCCTTTTCATCACCTTTTGCAGTAAGCATAATAATAGGCACCTGCGAATATTTCCTTATCTCCCTGCATACAGCCCATCCATCCATCTTAGGCATCATAACATCAAGAATAATAAGTGCAATATCCTTATTATCATAAAATATATCAACTGCCTGTTCACCATTTTCAGCTTCTATAACATTAAAATCCTTTTTTACCAAAAAATCCTTTACCAGTTTTCTCATCCTGGACTCATCATCAACTACTAAAATCTTTAACTTTTCCATATTGGCACAGCCATCCCCTTATCCCAGATTATATATTCCAGCCTTTTTAATATTAATTATATTATAACAAAAAAATATGTAAAAATTGTGTTTACACCATATAAAAT
>VSNJ01000076.1 GCA_009774235.1 Lachnospiraceae bacterium | reverse complement strand
ATAGCACAGCAGAAGGCAAATGTATCATTACAGTATACTGTTGCAGTAAGGGATGCTTTTATGAGTGCATATAAGGAGATAATGAATCTTCAAATATAAAAATCTTAACCGTTGTTAGGGGAGCCGGATTATGCAAGAGAAAATAAAAGAAATTCCAAATAAGCTTAAAGACTTTTGGAACAAATACACAGGTAAACAAAAAACTATTATAATAGCAGTAATATGTGTAGTGCTTGTAGCAATAGGTGTTACAGCATGGTTTGTGTCAAGGCCGTCATGGACCAGGTTCCAGGCGTTTGAAAACCTTGATGATGCCAATGCTATGGCAAATGCACTTAGTGATACAGGCATTGATTATAAAGCGTCCAAGGATGGTCTTACGCTGTATGTCAAGGATGGCGACATGACAAAGGCATTGTATACCATGAGTGATAATAACCTTGTTGAAAAGGGTTATACATGGGATAAGGCATTTGATAATTCGATGTCTACAACTGAAAATGAGAAAAACCAGAAAAGAATACTTGCACTCCAGTCACAGATTAAACAAAGTATTATGAAATATGCATTTATAAGTGATGCAGATATATTTATTGATGTGCCTGAAAGGTCTTATAAAGTGCTTGATGATTCAGACAGCAATGCAACGTCAATTACGGCAAGTTTAGAAATATCTGAGAAGAACAAGGGAATGGTTGATTCAGCTACTGCTGAGGCACTTGCATACTGGCTTGCCAATGCTGTAGGTACAGATGTTTCGCATGTAGTAATAAATGACAGGGATGGCAACAGCCTGTATAATGGTTCACTTGATGACGGGCTTGGCGGGGCAATAACAGGCGGCAGTACAGAATACTGTGATAAGCTTAGAAATACTATGGCTGCCAATGTATCTGATATCCTGCTTAAGTGTGGTTATGATGATGTACAGGTTGCTACACAGGGCATCCAGTTTGATATGAGCAAAGTTGACAGGCTTGTAAAAACATATTCAGTTGATGAAGGAAGAGAATATGGTTATCCTACTAACCTCTATACATATGAATCAGAAGGAGGTTCAGGTGTTGGCGGGGAACCAGGCACACAGCCAAATGATGATGATACAGATACCGTGCTTAATTACAATACTAATTCATCTTCATCTGTCAGTATTGAGAAGCTTACAGACCTGCTTACCAATGAAACTATAGAGAATATAAAGGTTGAGAAACCTACAATACAAATTGATTTATCATCAATGGGAGTAGTAGCTACACGTTTTGTAGTATATTATGAAGAGCGCCTTGAAAATGATGGTACTCTGGATGGTATGACTTTTGATGAATTTATAGCACAGAATGAACAGAGAAATGAAGTTGAGCCAACAGAAGAAGAAATAGCGCTTATTGCTGCTGCTACAGGAATAAACGCAGCTAATATATCATTACGTATATTTGAAGTGCCAAAGTTTGTTGAGAAGACAGAATCTTCAATAAACATTTCAGATTACCTTATGATAATCCTTGCAGTCCTGATTATCGCCCTGCTTATATTTGTTGTACTCCGTGGAACAGCACCTGTAAAGGCAGCAGACGAAGAACCAGAACTTTCAGTAGAACAGCTTTTAGCTACTACTAAAGAGAACCAGTCACTTGATGATATTGAGTTCAGTGAGAAATCTGAAACAAGGAAGATGATTGAAAAGTTTGTTGATGAGAATCCAGAGGCTGTGGCACAGCTCTTAAGGAACTGGCTGAATGAGGACTGGAATTAAAAGTGAAAGGTGGGTACAGGCATGGCAAAGTCAGAAAATATCAATGGCGTGCAGAAAGCAGCAATACTGCTTATTGCACTTGGGCCTGATAAATCTGCAAATGTATTTAAGCACTTAAAAGAAGATGAGATTGAACAGCTTACACTGGAGATTGCCAATACAAGAAGCGTATCTCCTGCTATAAAAGATTCTATATTAGATGAGTTCTATGAAGTCTGTCTTGCACAGCAGTATATTGCTGAAGGCGGTATTACATATGCTAAAGACCTTCTTGAGAAGGCACTTGGTGCTGAACGTGCCAAGGATGTTATTGGAAAGCTTACTGCTTCCCTGCAGGTAAGACCGTTTGAGTTTGTGCGCAAAACAGATGCTTCACAGCTGTTAAACTTTATACAGGATGAACATCCACAGACAATTGCACTGATATTGTCATATTTGTCCCCAGGGCAGGCATCAGCTATTATTTCAGCACTTGCCCCAGAGAAACAGACGGATGTTGCAAAACGTATAGCACAGATGGACAGAACTTCACCAGATGTTATAAAAGAGGTGGAAAAGGTATTGGAACAGAAGCTTTCTTCACTTGTAAACCAGGATTACACAATTGTTGGTGGTGTAGATTCTATCGTAGATATATTAAATACTGTAGACCGTGGTACAGAAAAACATATTATGGAAAGTCTTGAAATTGAAGACCCAGAACTTGCTGATGAAATCCGTAAGAAGATGTTTGTATTCGAGGATATTCTTTCACTTGATGACAGGTCTGTACAGCGTGTGCTGCGTGAAGTTGACAATAACGAACTTGCGGTTGCGCTTAAAGGTTCTAATGAAGAAGTGCAGAACCTTATCTTCAATAACCTTTCAAAGCGTCTTGCTACAATGATAAAAGAAGATATGGACTTTATGGGTCCTGTACGTCTTAAGGATGTTGAAGAGGCACAGCAGAAGATTGTAAATATTATACGTAAACTTGAAGACTCTGCTGAGATTATTATCTCAAGAGGTGGAGGTGACGAGATAGTTGTCTAATCTTATAAAATCTGTGTATTTTAACAACTTAAGTGAAGGCAAAAAGTGTATGATTGATTCAGACAGCCGTATTGAATCATATATCCCTGGCATATATTCACAGCCTGGTGATGATGAGGAAGAGGGTTTTGAAAAATTCCAGTTCAGGCAGCTTTCAGGCAGTGATGGCATTGATGGAATGCCAGAAGAAGGGGAAAACCAGTTTACAGGCGGTCTCAATGTTATAAACATGGATGATGTCCTTGATGAGGAAAGGCAGAAGCTTTCAGAAGAGGCTGCTGCAATGGGTGAAACAGTTATTGCCCAGGCAAAGCAGGAAGCAGATGCAATTATTGCAGAAGCAAAAAACGAGGCAGAAGCAATAAGGAAACAGGCATATGAAGAAGGAAAGGCACAGGGTATAGAAGAAGGCACAAGCCAGGCTATTGGCATGGTTGAAAACCAGCGTGCTGGGATGCAGGCTGAATATAACAGGAGGTTCCAGGAACTTAAGGAGCAGGAAGAGAACCTGGAACCACATTTTGCAGAAATAGTGGCAGGACTTGTGCAGAAAATCACAGGTGTTTTGTGTGAAGATAAAAAAGATGTTATAACATATCTTATAGATAATGCACTTAATAATCTTGAAAGTACAAAGAAAATAGTGCTCCGTGTGTCAAAAGATGATATTGCAGAAGTGTCAGCAAAGCGTAATGATTTTGTTAAAGCTGTTAAAGCAGGTACAGAATTTGAAATAATGGAAGATAACAGCCTGTCAGCAAACCAGTGTATTATAGAAACTGATAATAAAATTATTGACTGCAGCCTTGATGCACAACTTGACAGCCTTTGTGGCCAGATAAGGATGCTTGCACTATAAATTGGTAAAAACGGGAAAGAGAGTGGCTATTGTATGAAGGATATTGATTTATCAAAATATAATATGCTTTTAGGGCAGTCATTTGAAAAACGCCTTGGCAAGGTTGCAAAGGTAGTAGGCCTTACTGTTGAGTCAATCGGGCCTGCCGCTAAGTTAAATGATTTGTGCCATATTATAACAAAAGATACAAACCATGTTATCAATGCAGAAGTAGTAGGTTTCCGTGATGACAGGGTGCTCCTTATGCCATATGACCAGACAGAAGGTGTAGGGCTTGGAAGCAGGGTAGAGAATACCAATGCACCATTAAAGGTTCCAGTTGGTGATGAACTGCTTGGTAAAGCACTGGATGGTCTTGGAAACCCTATAGATGGCAGTGATATAAATATAAAGGCTGCTTATTCTGTTGAAGCAGAGCCGCCTGACCCATTAAAAAGAAAGATAATAGATGAGGTACTGCCATTAGGTGTAAAAGCAGTTGATGGGCTTATAACTGTAGGCAAAGGACAGCGTATAGGTATTTTTGCAGGAAGTGGTGTAGGTAAAAGTACACTTATGGGAATGTTTGCAAGAAATACAAAGGCTGATATAAATGTTATAGCGCTTATAGGGGAGCGTGGCAGGGAAGTAAGGGAGTTTATAGAAAGGGACTTAGGTACAGAAGGAATGAAGAGGTCCGTAGTTGTAGTTGCAACATCAGATAAACCTGCACTGATACGTAAAAAAGCAGCGATGGCAGCTACAGCAATAGCAGAGTATTTCAGGGACCAGGGCAAAGATGTGCTTCTTATGATGGATTCACTTACACGTTTCTCAATGGCGCAGAGGGAAATAGGGCTTGCCTCAGGAGAACCCCCTGTTTCGAGGGGATATCCCCCAAGTGTATACTCAGAGATGCCAAAACTTTTAGAGAGGGCAGGATGTTCAGATAAGGGTTCTATTACGGGGCTTTATACAGTGCTTGTTGATGGTGATGATTTTAATGAGCCAATTACAGATACAGCAAGAAGTATTCTTGATGGCCATATTGTACTAGACAGGAAGATAGCCCATAAAAACCACTATCCGGCAATAGATGTGCTACAGAGCATTTCCCGTGTAATGAGCAGTATTGTGCCAAGGGAACATAAAAAGGCAAGTGGTACATTAAACAATGTACTTGCTACATATGCCGAGGCAGAGGACCTTGTAAATATAGGTGCTTATAAACCAGGTTCCAATAAAAATATTGACTATGCATTGTCAAAGATAGATGCAGTTAATGAATTTTTAATGCAGGATGTTTATGAAAAGGCACAGTTTAACGATACAGTAGAAAAACTTAAGGCTATTTTTGAAGAAGAACAGCCACAGGAAGTATAGGGACTGGCAGTATGGCAAAATTTATTTTTAAACTGGAAAGCATATTATCCATAAAGACAAAGCTTGAAGACCAGGCGAAAGCAGAGTATGGAATGGAAGTCTTAAAGCTTAGGGAAGAAGAACAGAAGCTTGCAATTCTCCAGGAAAGAAAGGATAATTTTGAGTACCAGCTGTCTCAAGCTGTAACTGGCAGGCTGGATATAATAAATATAAAAAGGCTTGAGGATGCTGTCGAAAATATTAAATACAATATAAAACTCCAGATTCTTGTTATAAGGAAACAGGAAGAAAGAGTTGCCAGGGCACGTGCCAAGCTTGATAACGCCATGAAAGAAAGAAAAATATATGAAAAGCTTAAAGAAAAAGCATTTGAAGAATTTAAAGCGGAAATAAACGCCCAGGAGCAGAAAGAAATTGACCAGCTGGTAAGTTTCCGGTTCGGGAGTGCTGGGGAAAGCGAGGATTAAATACAATGGCAAAAGAAAACAAGAAAGCAAAAGATGGTAGTGAAAGTGGAGGAAGTAAGCTGGTTACTGCGCTTATTGCGCTAGTTATTATTTTAATCTGGCTTGCAGTTTTTGCTTTCCTTATCAAACTTGACATTGGGGGCATAGGAAGCAATATACTTTATCCAGTATTAAAGGATGTCCCAGTTGTGAATAAAATCCTTCCAACGGCTTCAGAAGAAATGCAGGCAGAAGAGGGCAATTATGAATATACTACATTAAAGTCTGCCAATGCACGTATAAAAGAGCTTGAAAGCCAGCTTGCCTCAGGAGAAGGGACTGCTTCTGCCAATTCAGATTATATTTCACAGCTTGAAGCAGAAGTTAAAAACCTGCAGAGGTATAAAGATAACCAGGATGCTGTAAAAAAGCAGATACAGGAGTTTAATGAAAATATAGTGTTTAATGACAATGCTCCTGATATTTCAGAGTACAGGGCATATTATGAACAGATAGAGCCTGAGAATGCAGAGAGGATATATAACCAGGTATTAGAGAGGGAACGCTACAGCGAAAAGGCAAAACAGCTTGCAACATCATATTCTAATATGGAAGCAGCTAAAGCAGCAGGGGTACTTGCAGAGATGAAAGAGGATTTAGACCTTGTATGTGATATCCTTGAAAATATGAGTGAAAAACAGGCAGCTGCTATTATACAGGAGATGGACAGTGAGTATGCTGCACAGATTACTAAGAAAATATCAGCTGTAGATTAATTATGTTGTCCACAGTAATACTGTTGACATAGAGCAGTAAATAACTTTTATATAAAAGTAACTTTTAATAAAAGTGGCAGTTACTGCATACAAATATTTATTAAGGAGGTGGAACTGATGAAGGAAATAAACGCAGTTACGCTGGATAATGTGGCGTATATTGCAGGGCAGCCTGGCAGCATTAAGCCAGTAAACAAGGGAAGTGCTTCATTTGACAGTTTTATGGATATCAGCACTAAAACAAATACAGGTAATGTACAGGCAGATGTGCAGCCAAAACAGGATGCTGTCCAGAAAGTCCAGGTGGCAGACCAGGCAGCCAGCCAGAAACAGCCAGTAAAAGGCATGGAAGATGCTTCAAGTACACAGGATAATAACAATATTGTAGAAGATGTTGCACTGGTACAATCTGTAAATGACAAAATTACTGATGTGGTAAAAGATGCACTGGAGATTGATGATGCAACACTTGCTAATGCAATGGCAGCGTTGGGTCTTGCACCACTTGACTTGCTTGATGTTGCAAATATGCAGCAGCTTGTTTTATTTATCAATGGTTCATCTGATGTGACAGACCTGCTTACAGATGAGTTTATGATGATGGATTTAAACAATCTGGCAGATGCTATTGGACAGATTGACTGGGAAGGCATGACAGGCATGTCCAAAGAAGATTTTATGCAGGTACTGGAACAAAGTCTTTCTATGACAGATAATAATACTGTCCAGACAGTGCAGGAAGATGTTATCCCAGTTACAGCAGAAGTTTATACAGAAGAAGCAGATGTTCCAGAGGATGTGCAGTTGCTTAGTAATACGAAGGCAGAAACTGTTGTTAAAGAAACAGCGGAAACAGCACAGGAGGTACAGAAACAGCCAGAAGACCAGCCAGATGTGGAGATTGTCCAGACCAGGGAAAATCCTGTTAAAGATAATACAGCAGGTACTAACCAGCAAATGGCAGACAACCAGACAGAAAGTGCAATGCAGGGAAGTACACAGACAGAAACAAAAGAGCCTGTCCAGGGTGAAGCCCTTAATGGTACAAATGCTTTCTTACAGAATTTAGGAAAAGCAGTTGCAGAGGTACAGGGAAATCCTAGTTCACAGCAGTCTAACCAGCAGCAGATGGTAGATATAGTAAACCAAGTTATAGAACAGGTTAAAGTAACACTTGGCAAAGAAACTACTACTATGCAGATGCAGCTTAACCCAGAGAACCTGGGAAAAGTATTAATTTCTGTCACATCTAAGAATGGTGTGATGACAGCTAACTTTACAGTACAGACAGAAGAAGCAAAGGAAGCTTTACAGAGCCAGATGTACAGCCTGCGTGAAGCAATCGAAAGCAGAAGCCTTAAAGTTGATGCAGTAGAGGTTGAAGTATCTGATTTTGCATTTTCACAGAGCAGCCAGGCAGATGCACAGCAAGAACAGAAAGACTATGAGAAAAATGATGGAAGACGTTTCAGGTTTAACTTTGAAAATCCTGGACCAGAAGAAGATGGGGACGCCGTATCTGGCAGTATATCCAGCCAGAATACCAGGAGGCTTGATGCAGGAACCAGTATTGACTTTACAGCATAAACTGGGTATATCACAATAATAAAATTTCTGGAAGGAGGAATAAAATGAGTGATTTAATAGCAAACGTAATAGATGGCAAGGTAGATTCACCTTCGAGCCTGCAGGAAGAAAGAAAAGTCGGCTCACAGCTTGGCAAGGATGACTTCCTTCTGCTGCTTGTAACACAGATGAAGTACCAGGACCCTCTTGAACCTACAAGCAATACAGAATATGTAGCACAGCTTGCACAGTTTACAGAACTTGAATATATGCAGAATATGACAGATGTAACACAGCATACATCAGCATTTTCACTTGTTGGAAGATATGTATATGTTTCTTCTACAGGAGAAGGTGGGCACCATGAAGAGGCAGAGGGTGTAGTTGACTTTGTAAATATGAAGAATGGAGAGGCATTTGTTTCAATAAACGGGACTGAGTATTCATATGATGATATTGTCAAGGTAATAGACAGCAGTTATGTAATAATGCAGAAGCTCCCATCAGTTAAGGAACAGGAAATAAAATTCCTTCACCATGACCCACAGAATATTGTTATTAATGGTGTATCACTTGGCGAAGATGAGTTTAAGGCAGGAAGCATTGGAATTGGAATTGTAGATGCAAAAGGTGAAACAACAACTATTGATCCAAAATATGTATCATTTAAAGATGGTGTTGTTACAATTAACAAAGATGCTGTTGCCTGGATGGATGCAGGTACATATAATATAGCATTTGTATTTGATGACCCTAACAAGACAGTCAGCTATGAAGATGTAACCCTTGTAATAAAGGGAATAGCTACAGCAGAAAAGCCGCCAAAACCAGAGAAACCTGATGATTCCACAAATGGTGGAGAAGATTCTGGGGACAGTACAACAACTGGAGGAAATGGCACAGATAATAATGGAAGCACAGAGGATGGAAAAACATTAGCTGTATAACAGGCTTTAGATTTAAGGAGGATGGCATATGAATAAACTTAATGAAAATTATTCATCAATAGACCAGATGGCAAACAGGCTTTTAAGCAGCCAGATGGCAGCAAGTAATGCTAATTCCTTAAAACCAGGGCTTTCATTCCAGGAGGTATTAAATAACACACAGTCTGTAAGGGCTGAGGGATTAAAATTTTCTAAGCATGCCAGCCAGAGGCTTGCAACAAGAAATATTAACCTGTCTGCGGAGCAGATGGAACGTTTAGAAAATGGTACTACGAAGGCACGTGAGAAAGGAATCCGGGAGTCTTTGGTAATGGTAGATGATTTAGCATTTATCGTTAATGTAAAAAGTAATATAGTAGTTACTGCAGTAGGTGGTTCAGCAGATTCTATATTTACAAATATAGATGGTGCAGTAATTGGATAATATAGTATATAATTAATTATAGTTATTTTAAGTTATCTTAACCAGGAAGCTTAGTGCTGGACCTCACAAGGAAGCATAGAACTTTGAATGACAGATAAGTTTAAAGTATTCCTGGACAGATTAAGGAGGAAAAAAGTTATGATGAGATCACTTTTCTCTGGTGTTGCAGGTCTTAAGACACACCAGACAAGAATGGATGTTATAGGTAATAACATCGCAAACGTAAACACAGTAGGTTTTAAAGCTAGTTCAGCTAACTTTAAAGATATGTTTTATCAGAATATTTCTTCTGCAACAGGACCAGATGCTGCAACAGGTACAGCAGGTACTAACGCAAAGCAGATAGGTCTTGGTTCACAGATAGCCTCAATCACAACAAATATTACAGAGCAGGGTGGTACTTCTGCAACAAACAGGGCACTCGACCTTGCAATTAATGGTGATTCATTCTTAATTGTAAAGTCAGGCGGAGCTACATATTTCTCAAAGGCAGGCGCACTTAATGTAGATGAGCAGGGTACACTTTACTCCCTTACAAATGGTGGTACAATACAGGGATGGATGGCTAATGCAAATGGTGAAATAGTAAAGGATGTAGTAAAAGACCTTACAGTTATGTCACCAGATAATACAAACTATGCACCTACAGCTACATCAAAGATAACATTAAATGGTAATATAGATAAGATGGATCCAGCCGTTTCAGTAAACGGACAGACACCTGTAACAGACCAGGGGTCACCTATAACATTCAGTTTCTATGATAATCTTGGACAGGTATATACTGCTAAGATGAATGTATATAAACCAAATGCTGCGGCAGGTGCTGCTGGTACACCAGGACAATATGAAGTTACATTAGCTGATGTATTTGATGAAGATGGTAATTCAATATTTGTTCAAAAAACGACTAAAACAGATACTTCAACTACACCTCCTACTACAACTACTTCATATACCAGAAGACCAACTGTGGTTACACTTGGAGGTGCAACATATTCTATTGCTGATGATGCTGATATAGATGCAAATACAGGTAAATTTACACTTACTCCTAATGGAAATGTAGCTAAACTACAATTTGATGCAGTTACTGGTAATTTTTCATCAACTGGTGATACTGGTATTACTTTAGCAGGTTCACCGCTTAATGGAAAAGGTATAGCATTTAGTGTTGCTGTTGGTACAGGTGCTGGTGCTTTGGACAATACATTTACTCCATATAATCCAGCAACTGATTCAGGCGGAGTTACTATTGATTTTTCTAAACTTACCCAGTTTTCAACTTCTGGTGTTTCAAGTGTTACATATAAGAAGGGTTATGCTGATGATAACTACTCAGGTGCAGGTAATGTAGCTGGTACTATGACAGGTATTTCTATTGATGACAAGGGAATGGTTTATGGTACATATAATAATGGTTCAAAGAAACTGCTTGCACAGATAGCAGTTGCAACATTCTCTAACCCTTCAGGACTTGAGGCAGTTGGTGACAGTTTATTTGCACAGACACTTAACTCAGGTTTATTTGATGGTGTTGGTGAGGCAATACAGCTTTCAGGAAGCTTTACTCCAGGTGCTCTTGAAATGTCAAATGTTGACCTTTCACAGGAATTTACAACAATGATAACAACGCAACGTGGTTTCCAGGCTAACTCACGTATTATTTCAGTATCTGATGGTATGCTTGAGGAACTCGTAAACCTTAAACGTTAATAGTTAATTTTGGATATTTCTATTAACTAATATTAAAATTTATTAGCAAATTATATCCAGTTGTGTTATAATTATAAATGGAAAAGTAATTATAAGCCGGCAATAAGCAGTACCAGTAATTGCTGCTTGTTGCCGGCTTATTTTAAAATGAAATTATTCTGTATTTAAGCAGGGAGGCTTAGATTCTTTTATGGAGAAGGATTTGGCATATGATAGCTTTAAGCTGTGGGGGTACAGAAGAAAGGGGGAGGGGGTTTTACATGATTGATGTGACTAAACTTAATGATTCAGTTATTACAATTAATTCAGATTTGATTGAAACAGTTGAAGAAACACCGGATACGGTTATCACGTTGACCACCGGTAAAAAAATAATTGTAAAAGAAAGTAGACAGAACGTGAAAAATTTAGTAAAATTGTTTAGGAGAGAATGTAATTCTATCATATAATGTAGAATTTATATATAATATACATAATTTTACATGTATATATGCTCTTACTATTATTATAAGGTGGTGTAAGTTGTGGATATTACAACAATTGTAGGAATGGTTGTTTGTGCTGTCATGGTTGTCCTTGGTATTGTTACTGGTGAAGAAGGGCCAGCTGCTATGGGGCACTTTTATGACCTGGTTTCTATATTTATTACATTGGGTGGTTCCATATGCTGTATGTTAATGCAGGCAAAGAGTTTTCCAGCTTTTATAGCTTCATTTAAGTCATTTTCCCTTGCATTGAAAGTACATAAAATTGACCCAGCTGAGGGTATAAGGAATATTATTAACTTATCTAATGTTGCACGTAAAGAAGGACTGCTTGCTTTGGAAGAGGCAGCCAATAATATTGAAGATGATTTCTTAAAAAAAGGTATTATGCTTATAGTTGATGGTACTGACCCTGAACTTGTAAGGAATATTATGGATACTGAACTTGGTGCTATAGATGAACGGCATAATGACAAAATTATGTTCTGGGCTAACTGGGGCGGCATGGGTCCTGCATGGGGTATGATTGGTACCCTTGTAGGTCTGGTAAACATGCTTTATAACATGGAAGATATGTCAAAAATCGGACCTAATATGGCAATAGCACTTCTTACTACATTGTATGGTTCACTGCTTGCAAACTGGATATGTGTGCCTATTTCATTTAAACTTAAGATGCACAATGCTGATGAAATAAAAATGAAAGAGATAATGGTAGAAGGTCTTTTGTCAATACAGGCAGGAGAGAACCCAAGAGTTATAGAAGAGAAGCTGAAATCATTCCTTGCTCCATCAGTACGTGATGCAATGAGCGAAGGTGGTGACGAAGGCGGCGCTCCTGAAGGTGGTGAGGCTTAATGGCAAAGAAAAAACAAGAAGAAGAAATCAAAACCGATGGCTGGAAAGATACTTTCTCAGATTTGATGAACTTATTGCTTTGTTTCTTCGTACTTTTGTTTTCAATGTCTAATGTAGATGAGGTAAAGTATGCAGAGCTTGTTGCATCATTGTCCAATAGTTTTAGTATTTTTAATGGGGGTGCACAAGCTATTGGTGAGGGTGTGCTTGTTTCGAGCGGTGCTACCCAGCTGAATAATCTTGATGAATATTTTTCTGATATGGGTAAGGCAAATGAGTCTGAGAATGAAGAAGACCCTCTTTCAGAATTTATGGATAAGCTTGAAGAAGAACAGAAGAAAAAAACAGAAGAGCTTTATAGTGATGTAGTAGAGCAGACAGAACAGAAGCGTCTTGAAGATTCTGTAGATGTAACAATAGATGACAGTTACCAGTATGTAATGATTTCACTTAGTGGTGACCTGCTCTTTGAATCTGGAAGTGCTGAGATACCAGACGGGGCTAAAAAGGTACTTAGCAGGGTTGGGGATATACTTAAAAGTTATTCTGGAAAGCTTATTAAGATAGAAGGGCATACAGATAACGTGCCTATAAGCAGTACAGCATATCCTAGTAACTTATGGCTGTCAACTGCAAGGGCTACAAAAGTCCTGGAATACCTCCAGAATGTTAAAGGGCTTAAACCTAAAAACCTTGAAGCATCAGGACGGGGGGAATCTATTCCTGTTGCCAGTAATAGTACTGCCAGCGGGCGGGCAAGGAACAGGCGTGTAGAGATTAAAATATATAGCAATACTCATTAAGGAAAGGTGTGTAAATATAATGAAGAAAAATATTTTTAGTGTTATTATTACTGCTTTAACTGTAGTAAATGTTGTTTTAACTGCAATTATGTTCTTTGTAATGATGCCAACATTCCAGAAGTCAAACAAACTTATTACACAGGTGGCTTCTGTCTTAAATATTGAGCTTGATCCAGGGGATGCCCAGCCAGATGAAGGATATAAGGTAAGTGACCTTGAATACACAGAGGTTGCTTTTGAAGCACAGCAGACAGTAAACCTTAAAGCTGGTACTTCTGATAAAAAAGACCACTATGCATTATTTGATGGCTTTTCAATTGGTGTAAATAAAGAAGCTGATGATTATGATGATTTTAAGACAGACAAGATTACTGGTTACCAGTCAACAATTACTGATATTATCCGTTCTGTAATGCAGTCACATAATAATGATGATATTACAGAAGACCTTATTAAGAAAGAATCATTAGAGCAGATACAGGAAAGATTTGGTACTAAATCAATAGTGGAACTCACTTTGAAGAATTTTATGCACCAATAGTTCAATTTGTACTTTAATTTATATTAAAAGTATGGTATTATTAGCAAGGTATAATATTTGTGAGAGCAGGATGGATTACAAATTTTGCTTTTACGGAGCATGGCTTTTATAAAAGCTTTGTATAATGAACCGGATATTTGTATCCACTTGTCCGGGTGTGAGGTGAAAAGAATGGGAGATACCTTATCTCAGGAAGAGATAGATAATCTGCTGAACGCATTGAATAACGGCGAACTTGATGCTAACCAGCTGAATGAAACTCCTGAAAAGAGTGTAAAAAATTATAATTTTGCAAGACCTTCTAAGTTCTCAAAAGACCACTTGAGGACACTGGAAATTATATTTGAGAATTATGGCCGTCTTTTATCTACCAACCTGCCTGCATATCTCCGTAAGAATATACAGGTAGAGGTATTGAATGCAGAAGCAAATACTTATTCAGAATTTGCCAATGCGTTATCTAACCCAGTACTGCTGGGAGTAGTCAATTTTGCTCCACTGGATGGCAATATTATAATTGAACTGGCTACAAATATTGGATTCACTATAGTAGACCGTATGCTCGGAGGTGGAGGTACACCTCTTGCCAAAAGCAGGGAGTTTACAGAAATTGAGCTTATTATATTAGAAAAAATACTTGATATCTGCACTAACCTGATGATTGACCCTTGGGAAAGCGTTGTTTCAATAGAACCAAGGCTTGAAAGGATAGAAACTAATTCCCAGTTTGCACAGTTTATATCCCCAAGTGAGATGACTGCAATTGTAACACTTAGCATTAAAATTGGTTCTGTAGAAGGACTTATGAATATATGTATTCCTTTTTCTTGTGTAGAACCAGTTATTGATAAACTGAATACAAAGTATTGGTATTCAAGCATGAAACACCATGATGCGGGTGCATATAGTGATGATATTGAGGCTATAATCGACAGGGCGAGAATTCCTGTCCGGGCTATGCTTGGAAGAAGTTCAATTTCAGTAAACGACTTTATGAATATACAAATTGGTGATATAATTAAACTTAATACCAAAGTTGAAGATGAGCTTGATGTTTATGTAGGAAGTATCAAGAAGTTTACTGCATTACCGGGTGCAACAATGGATTCATATGCTGTCCGGGTTACATCAATTATAAGGGAGGAGCAATAGGACTATGGATGGAATGTTATCGCAAGAAGAGATTGATGCATTGACAGGTGGAGGTGAAACACCAGCTGATGGTGAATTATTAAGCGAAGCAGAAAGAGATGCCGTTGGTGAGATTGCCAATATTAATATGGGTACCGCAGCTACTACTTTATCTACGCTTTTAAATAATAAAGTTACTATTACAACACCAAGGGTTTCTTATGTAACAATCAATGAATTATCAGAACAGTATGACAGGCCATGTGTATTTATACATATTTCGTATATAGAAGGAATAGATGGCAATAATATACTTATTTTGAAGGAACATGATGTTAAGATAATCACAGACCTTATGATGGGTGGTGATGGTACTAATACAGAAGGCGATTTGTCAGAGCTGCACCTTAGTGCCATAAGTGAAGCTATGAACCAGATGATGGGTTCAGCAGCAACTTCACTTTCTTCAATGCTTGAAAGGAAAGTAGATATCAGCCCGCCTTCAGCAAGCCTTGTAGACTTGAATGATACTATTGAGGATTATGCAATTTCAAGTTTCCTTGAAGACCAGATAGTACAGGTTGCATTTGATATGAAGATAGGTGATCTGGTGGACAGCCAGATTATGCAATTATATCCTTGTGATTTTGCAAGGGAACTTTATAATAAATTTATTGGTAATACACTGGGCAAGAGTTCACAGCCTGAACCAGATCCTGCTCCTGCACCAGCAGCTCCACAGCCAGCACCAATGCAGCAGCCTGCTATGGATCCTTCTATGATGCAGCAGCAGCCAATGATGCAACAGCCAATGATGGATCCTTCTATGATGCAGCAACAGCCAATGATGCAGCAGCCATATATGATGCCTGTGCAGAATGTAAATGTACAAACAGCACAGTTCCAGCCGTTTAATGCAGGTGTAAGCCCGCTTATGCAGCAGGAAAATATTGACCTGATTATGGACGTCCCTCTCGAAGTTACTGTAGAACTTGGACGTACTAATAAGTCAATAAAGGAAATTCTTGATTTTGCACCAGGTACAATTATAGAACTTGACAAGCTTGCAGGTGAACCTGTTGATGTTCTTGTAAATGGCAAGTTTGTTGCCAAAGGCGAGGTAGTTGTTATTGAAGAGAGTTTTGGTATAAGATTAACAGAAATAACCAAATAATAGAACCAGGCTGGATATTCCAGCCAGTTTTCCTAATAGTAAGAGTATAAAAATGCCGGAGGTGTAGATATGTGGGTTTTGATAACTGGGTTTTCTGCAGCTGCCGGCATTTTCAGGTTTATTGCACTGTTTATCGTTTTTATAGGAATCCTTTTTTTAGCTTTTTATTTTACTAAGTGGTATGCCAAATCCGGGCTTATAAGAAAAGGTTCTGGCAATATTAATGTAATTGAGTCATACCAGTTGTCTCCTGGCAAGATTATTTATATAGTAGAAATTGGAAGTAAGTTTGTTGCAATTATGACATCAAAAGATAATATAATTAAGCTTACAGAACTTTCTGGAGATGAACTGGAACTTGCCAGTATAGAACAATCCAGCCAGAAGGCTAAATTAAACGATACATCATTTAAGGAAATTCTGGGACAGATGATGAAAAACAGGAAAATGAAAGATGACGAAAAGAACAATGAAAAATAAAATTGGAAATATAGTTAATACAGATATAGATAAAGGTATTAAAAAGAAAAGGGTTATAAAGAAACCTGTATTAAATATACTTATGATGCTTTGTGCATGTTTTATAATTTTTACAGTGTCAAAGCCGGCATATGTATATGCTACAGGCAGGGTTGATGAAACTACCCGTGGAGAGATTGAAGGAGAGCCTGATGTTGATGATAATACACTGGACTTGCGGATATCTTCCAATGCAGGGAGCACAAATCTTGAGGCTACTTTAAAAATACTGATTACACTTACTATTTTGTCACTTGCACCATCAATACTTATAATGGTGACATCATTTACCCGTATTATCGTGGTGCTGCATTTTGTAAGGACTGCACTTGCAACGCAGACTTCGCCACCTAACCAGGTGCTTGTAGGTCTTGCGCTTTTTATTACGCTTGCTATTATGTCACCTGTATTTACAGAGGTTAATGATACTGCTGTACAGCCATTTATGTCAGGAGAGGTAAAGCAGGAAGAAGCCCTTGAGGCTGGCATTAAGCCGCTTAAGACATTTATGTTAAGGCAGACACGTGACCAGGATTTGCAGCTGTTTCTTGATATTAATGGTACAGACCTTGAATCTATTGGAAATTATGAAGATATACCAGTTACAATAATAATTCCTGCATTTATAATAAGTGAACTTAGGACAGCGTTTATTATTGGTTTTATTTTGTACCTGCCATTTATTGTTATAGACATGGTGGTGGCATCGACCCTTATGTCAATGGGTATGATGATGCTTCCTCCTACTACAATATCAATGCCATTTAAAATACTTCTTTTTGTTATGGCAGATGGATGGAATCTTATAATTGGACAGCTTGTCGATTCATTTTACAAGTGACGGAAAACTAGCAGGAACAGATTAGTTAGTTATACATAGAAATGGAGGGTTCTCTTATGACAGAGGCAATGATAATTGATATGGCCAGGGAGGTGCTCTGGACAATAGTTAAAACTTCTGCACCACTTCTTATAATATCCCTTGTAATAGGTCTTATTATTAGTATATTCCAGACTATTACATCAATACAGGAACAGACACTTACATTTGTGCCTAAGTTTCTGGCAATTATGCTTGTAATTGTACTATGTGGTTCATGGATGCTTAATGAAATGTCAGGTCTTTTTGAATCCCTTATGATGAGAATACCAGAATTTATAAAGTAGGAGTGGTTAAGTGAGTTTTACTATAAAAAATCTTGAATATGCACTGCTTATATTTATAAGGGTAACTGCAATAGTTTCTGTGACCCCGTTATTTGGGAATAATGCTGTACCTGTAAGGGTAAAGGCAGCTATTTCATTCTTTCTTTCAATTATTATGATAAACACAGTAGATTATACAGCTGTATCCTATGTGGGCACTATTGGATACAGCGTTCTTGTTATGAAGGAAGCTATTACGGGGCTTGTTATTGGAATTGGCTCAGGTTTCTGCCTTTACATACTTAATTATTCGGGACACTTTATAGATATGGAGCTGGGTCTTTCAATGGCTATGGAGTTTGACCCTACTTCAAACCTGCAGTCAACTATTACGGCTAATTTCCTTTCCCATTTATTTATAATTATGTTTCTTATGTCTGATATGCATTATTTTATAATTGATGCACTTAATGAGTCATATAAAGCTATTCCTATAGGAGGAGCTAATATTGATGCAGGGCTTTATCATATTATTGTAAAGTATATTGTAGATTATTTTGTGATAGCACTAAGGATAGCACTTCCAATATTTGCCTGTGTCTTTGTAATTAATATTATACTTGGAATACTTGCTAAGGTTGCGCCACAGATGAATATGTTTGTAATAGGTATGCAGCTGAAAATTTTTGTGGGTTTATTTATATTATATATGATTATGGGAATGCTTCCAGGAATTGTAGACTTTATATTTGAAGAAATGCGGGAACTTACAGGAATGTTTATGGATATGTTGTCACCATAGACAAATGTAGTGGTTGGTATGGGACGGACGCAGTTTCTAATGTGCATGGACAGATATAGAAACCTGCTGTCTGTTTATATCCAATATAATACTTTGTCCTGACAGTTTTCATAATCCTGATAAAGCTTGTTTGCAATTTAAATAATTCAAAAAGTAAAACTTCAGTTTTTGTCAGGATGGGACACTAGTATAACCTACACTAATTAACGATATTTTTCACTGGTTTAAATTTTCATCTGCTGCGTGAAAAGTAGTGGTAGGTTGAAAAAAGAACTGGAGAAAGAGTAGAGGGGCGCACTTAAACAAGCCATCCTAAATTTTAATTTTTAAAATG
>VSNJ01000075.1 GCA_009774235.1 Lachnospiraceae bacterium | reverse complement strand
TTTTTCAAAAATTGCCATAATAAACTAAAATTTAAAACTATATTCTTTGTTTTATTTTATATCGAACTCACGTTATTTAGATAGAGTCTTGCGTATTCGAGTGGATTGTCTATCGCCAGCGCATTTAGCACATGGTCTGTCTATGGTGTAGTTTTCAATCCTGTTTCAGCCTTATTACAGTCAATTCGTAATATGTAGCCATCAAAGATAGTAATGTCAATGCCATTATGGTACATATTGTAACTTGCAGAAATAAAATTCATATCATCAACTCCTAGCATTCTAAAATTTAAGCATATCTTTCAGAGCGATTACCTTTTCATTATTTATTATTTGATATTATAGTTTTCCCTTTCCCTCATTTTTGCCCTTATCAGCACTTGTAATCATGAGGGAAACGATATAAAATGATGTAATGAATAAAATAAAGTTGACTTGCTTAAATTTAGAGTTTTCAAGGGTTGACGGCATTTTTTATGATAGTTTATAACAATTATTAAATATCCTCAAATGAAAGGATTAACAATTTCTATTTTATGCACAACAGCAGTCTTTTGTTATAATTATTTTGCCTTTAGAGTCTTTATCATCACGTATTATTTCACCAACAGAAGGCACATAAATATTACCTGCTAAAGGATTTTTAATACTTACTACAGGAGTAGTTATCACAGCTTCTGTTTCTGATTTTTCAAAACATAAATCACTATCATACATCTCACAATCTACAAGTTTTAAACCTTTACAATAACAAAATGGCTGTGTACCAGTGATTTTACAATTTATAAAAGTTAAATTTTCACAATACCATGCAAGGTACTCTCCTTTTATAACACTGTTTTTCACTGTTACATTCCTGGCATGCCAGAAAGCATCTTTTGTATTAAATTCACAATTCTCAAATACAGAATTTTCAATATACTGGAATGAATATTTGCCATCCAGGAATACATTTTGAAAGTCCAGTTTATTTGAATGCATCATAAAATATTCACTTTGCACTGTACAATCCTGCATTTTAATATCTTGTACAAACCATCCAAATTCAGGCGAAATAATATCACATCTGTTTATATCTGCTTTATTACATTCACGTAAAGCTTTAATTCCATGAAGTTTTGAATTTATAATACTAATATCATCAGAATACCATAATGCAGCACGGCATTTCTCTGTCAGGTCTGAACCAGATATACAAAGCCCATTGTCATGCCAGAATGGATAACGCAAGTTAAACAGGCAGTCTGAAACTTTTATATCTTTACATTCTTTAAAAGCACTTTCACCATCTGCCGGACCATCAAAGACACATCCATTAACTACAAGCCCTTCACTGCCATAAAGTGCCCTTTCCATATCAAATGTTTTATTTTCAATTACTGTCATAACACAAAGTGCCCCTTTCGTATTTATTTTTCTTTAATATCAACAATAACATATTCACAATGCTTTCCTGTACGCATAGAATATGTCCATCCTGCCACCCCAGAAGATACAATTAATTTGCAACTGCCTCTTTTATACATTCCATAATTTAACACACCAGCAATTTCAGAAAGTGGTCCTGCTGGCCATATCTGCCCTCCATGTGTATGTCCCGAAAGTTCAAGGCTGGCTTCTTGTGCAGCATTTTCTTCTACACCTATAGGCTGGTGGTCTGCTACAATTATATATTTACTATGGTCTGCATCTTTTAATATTTTTTTAGAAGACAAGCGGTCTGAATGTCCTCCCATAGTAGCATCAGCCCTGCCTGCAAGGATTATTCCATTACTGGTTTCTACATATGTATCCTCTAAAATCTGTATTCCATTCTGGGTAATTGCCTGTTCCAGTTCCTCATCAGAGAAAGTCCTGTGGTCTGTATATGGCTGCCTGTCATGGTTTCCATATACATAATATATACCATGCTGGTTCTGAAGGCTCCCAAGCAGGCTGAATATTTCCTGCATATCTTCCTTAGAAGTGCCTTCTTCTACAATATCCCCTCCTAATATTACAATATCAGGGTTATAACTGTTCATAGAAGATATTTCATTCTTTAATATCTCTTTATCTTGTACTGTACCATAGTGTACATCAGAAAGAAAAAGAATACGGCAGCTTCCCCCAATATATTTATCTGTAGTTATTTCATATTTCTTAACATTTATATGGTTCATATTATAATATCCATATCCAAGTATTATAGAAACCATAAGTACAGGCAATATGCCACACTGGTATATTTTCCTGCATGCGTGGTATTTATTGCCTTTCTGTCTCTTTCCATATATTCTTTGGACAATATATGCTATAATATCAAAAAATAAAAATGATGCAACCAGATGCAATATAATAACTGCTGTATTTGTAAATAAAGGCATACATAAACCTGCTAAAACTATAGAAATTATTATATTTGCTGTTTTAACCCATTTTTTCTTTATATCTGCACCATAAAATTCCAATAACCGTCTGGTACACAGGCAAATATATATACCAGCAGCTAATGCAATTATTAATGATAAAATTATAAATATAAAAAACATTTCCTGCTCCTTATGCCATAATTATCCTTAAAACATTTTTTTAATTTACATAGTTTTTCTTTATAATACCTATAAAAACTACACAAAATATTTTCCAGATAATACATTTGCTTTTCATATTTTGCAATTTTCTGAATAATATTATAAAAATGCTTTATTAGGAGTTACATAATGTCTGGCTGTTCAAATTTATATTTTCTGTCCACAGTCGCCTGCCAGCTTTCAGAATGTCTTGATAAAGAGGAACTTGAAAGGCTGAAAGCTGACCTTCTGGCACTTGGATATATGCTAGAAAATCTTCTTTCCCTCACATGCGAGGGCTAATGAAAGGTTTTTCTTAAAATAATTGCTATTATTACGTTTATCAAATTTATTTCCAGTTGCCTCTGCCTGTTCATAAAACCACTGTTCAAGCTCTTTACAGTTATAAGAACCAGATTTGTTATACATAGGAAATTCTTCTGGCAGGCTTAAGGTAACTGTATCCTTGTTTTTATCAAGTTCATGGAAACATACATATGCCCCTTTATAGAAATCATAGACTTTCTTCTGGTCCCAAAGACCAAGTACCAGTTCCATTCCAGATACAAATTTTTCAATTGCTTTTTCTATATTAGTATATGCAAAACAACGTATTACTGCACCAATATAACTTAAATCATGTATCCTGTGTTCAAGTTTATAATTAAGCTGGCTTGCATAAGAACTTGCCTCTTTTAAATCACCCCTGTCAAGTGCATTTTCCAGATAAGACCATCTGTAAATCTTTGGCGCATCATTACAGAAATGTACACGTCCTGCCTTCAGAGGTTTTGCATAATTGTCTGCCGCTTCACGGTCACCAACAAGCAAAGACATATGTACAGCATAACAACGCTCACAGGCACGGCAGTCTGACAGCCCGTCCCTTCCTGTCTTCCAGAATTTTTCAAAATACTGGTGTGCTTTTTCCTTGTCAACATACTGCCAGAACTGCGCCATCTGCCACCAGTATGTCCTGTGGCCAATATTAAACCTTTTAACAAGAGCATGGAATTTATCCATCATATCTTCCCACTGTTCCATAGGAATCTGTGGCAATGAAACAACAGGGTCTATACCCATTTGCGTAATCATAAGATAACTCTCTGCCCCTCCATTGTCACGTACAGAACCCAATGCAGAAGGGTGGGCTTCATATATACTGGCAAACTCCGCTGCTACAGGCATTGCCTTAGGCGGGTCACTGTAGAAAGTTGCCTGGTAAGCATATTCATAACGCCATAAAAGACTATAATAGTAATTTTCTGACTCATCTGCCTCTTTTATATATCCCTCAAGTGCCTCCATTTTATCTGGTCCATTATCAAGCAGGTTAACTATCATTGACATAGCTTCACCATCAAAATATCTTCCACTCATAATCTTCTTCTCCCTTCTTAAAACTATTACTATGCCCTGGACAAATCTTTCATATAGAAATCTGTTCCGTTACGTTTGTCAAAGCTTTTTGCAATTTTTATAGCTTCGTTATGGAACCACTTTCCAAAAAATCCAGGGTCTCTTGAAGGAATATCTTCTTTAAAACCTTCTGGTGGATAAAGTGATAACCCTCTTCCATCTACAGCTTCGCAGCAGCGCCATGCACCTTTATAGAAAAAGTAAAGTGCCTGCTGGTTCCAAAGATTAATACTGTACCTCCAGTATTGCTGCAGAAGCTTTAACCCTTTTACTGGATTAGTATGTGCCAGGCAGCGCAGCACAGTACCAACATTAGCAAGGTCACTTACGTCACGGCATCCTCCCCTTATTAGTTTATCTATAAAGTCTTTATGTTCATAAATAGTCCCTGTATCCATATAGTGTTCAAGAAAAAGTGCATATGTCTGCCATGGTATATCGTGACATTCCAGTCCTCTTTTAAATATTCTCTGTGCCATCTCATCTGCAAGTTCTGTATCACCTTTTTTCATATGATACCATACTTTTACATGTTTTTCACATGCATTACATGCTGAGTAACTTCCTCCCCTTTCCTTATTAAAGATACTATAATGTTCCTGTGCTTTTTGTAAATCTACATATGTATAAAATTCTGTACCAATCATATGCAGGCGTTTTATAGCCCCATGCTTTAATATTATAGCGGCGTTTTCCATATTTTTAAACATTTTTTCACAAACCTGAAGCTCTAGCTGTGGCACTATAATAGAAAGATTTGCTGCTTCTCTTGCAGTTGTAAAAATATCATCCATACTGGCAGCTTCTGGATACTCTTCTGCAATTGCAAAAAATTCTGCACATACTGGAAGTATTTTGACAGCATCATCATAAAATGGGGTAAATACTGCCATATTGGCACGCATATGCATCCTTGCATAAGGGTCTCCAGATTCATCTGCTTCTTTTATTGCTTTTATATATGCAGCTGTACGTTCTGGTCCAGGTTTTGTATTATTGTGTATATCCCAGAAAGCAGCTTTGGTATCATACTTTTGTCCCATCTGTATTCCTCCTGTTAATTTACTAAATAATTTCCTTTTTGTTTGGGGGCGCTGGTGCTTGAATCTGGTCTTTTCAGATTTTATGCACCATTACGCATCCCATCCAAGTGAAATGCGTGCAAAGCCATGTGCAACATGGCTTTCTGTTTTGGTAGAATTTTGGAATTGCCAGATATATATAACTTATGAATATTTAATTTTAAAACACTTTATAAATATGCCCTGGATAAATCTTTCATATAGAAATCTGTTCCATTACGCTTATCAAAACTTTTAGCAATTTTAACTGCTTCATTATGAAACCATTGTGCAAAGTATGCAGGGCTGGAAGAATTAGTATCTCCTTTAAAACCTTCTGGAGGATAAAGTAAAAGGTCTTTTCCATACAAAGCTTCACAGCAGCGCCATGCACCTTTATAGAAAAAGTAAAGTGCATGCTGGTTCCAGAGATTAATGCTATATCTCCAGTATTTCTGCAGAAATTTTAGACCTCTGGATGGATTAGTATGTGCCAGGCAGCGCAGCACAGTACCAACATTAGCAAGGTCACTTGCATCACGGCATCCGCCCCTTATTAATTTTTCTATAAATTTTTTGTGTTCATCAACTTTCCCTATATCCATATAGTGTTCAAGAAAAATTGCATATGTCTGCCATGGTATATCGTGGCACTCCATTCCGTTAAATATCTTCCTTGCCAGTTTATATGCAAGCTCTGTATCACCCTTCTGCATATTGTACCATACTCTTAAATGCTCATCACATGCATTACATGCTGAATGCATCCCACCTTTTTCTTCATTAAATATATTATAATGTTCTTCTGCTTTTTGTAAATCTATGTAGGTATAAAATTCTGTACAAAGCATATGGGATTTTTTTACAGCCCCACGCTTTAATATATAAGCTGATTCTTCCATTTTCTTTAACATTTTTTCACAGACTGGAAGTTCTAACTGTGGCAATAAGAGTGACTGTCTTGCAGCTTCCAGCGCTGTCATAAAAATATCATCTATATCCGCCACTTCTGGATACTCTTCTGCAAGTGCAAAATATTCTGTACATACAGGAAGAACCTTTACAGTATCATCCCAAAACGGCACCATTATTGCCATACTTGCACGCATACGGAGCCTTGCATAAACATCACCTGATATATCCGCCATCTGTATTGCTTTAAGATATGCTTCTGTACGTTCTGGCCCCGCCGTTGTATTGTCTATAGCTTTAAACGCTGCTTTTGTGTCAAATACACGTTTCAACTGTTATTCCTCCTGTCCTAAATTATATTCAACCAGATTTAAAAGTTCCTTGTTCATAACCTTTAATTCACCACCACGGAGCGGATGGCCTCCCGCAAGCATCGCCTGTACATATAATACCCTGGAGATGCTTTTAAGCAGCTGTTTGTCCGTTATCTGGGATAGACGCTGTATTAACTGGCTGTTTAAATTAAGGTACAATGTAGCAAGCGGTCTTTCTTCTACACTGTTGAGCAATGAAGACAGCGCATCAGAAAATATACTTGTACTTACATCCTTAGCAGACTGGAGCTGTCTTAGGAATTGTACTTCATCACTTAATGAATAAAGCACTGGCAGGTCCATTGGAAGGAAACGGCGTATCTCTGTTTTACAGTCAAATTGGTGTAATGCCTTGTTGGCAACACTTGAAAGATATTCCATACGCTGGTATTCATATGGCTGTAATTCTTCTAATACAAAGTCCATGCTTTCTTCCTGGAATGGCGCAAGCGGAAGTGAATACATATGTGCAAGTTTCCTTATCAGTTCTTCATCATATACATACCCTGCACATATTAAAAGCCTTCCCTGTGCCATATATAAAGGCCTTAACTGGTTAAATCTTGAGACTGAGCCAATCCAGTCTGCTTCACCCACTTTCTTTAAAAGCTCTCCTGTGTAAGTGCCCTCGCTTGTTTCAAATGGCAGATAATCTATAAACAAGTGGAAAAGCCTGTCATCCCATACTGACATTGATTTAATAGCTTGTACATGTGTATTTACAATTCTTTTGAGCCTGTCATCTTCACAATGTGCCATCTTTTCAAGATAGACTCTTATTGCGTCTTCAAATTCTTCACGTGCTGACTCAAGTTCTTTATCTTCATAAAAATCCTCACGTGATGCTGTAGGACGTAAGTTTCTTGTATTCAGGAAACAACGCAGGAAAAATGCCCATGAAGGAAGCAGTGTGTCACCTTCTTCTGTAAGCAGCATTTGTTTTAAATAAATACGGTGTCCGCTTTTTACTGATGAATCTGTACGGTAAGGCAGTATATATGCTACACCGCTAAGATGTGGTGTCTGCACAGGTATTGCATCTAAGAACTCTTCACCAAAAAGCCAGTCACCAAATGATAAAAGCTGGCTGCGGCTTATTCCCGAAAAGTCAGCAGGGACATTATTAAGCTTTTCTGCACTTCCAGCTATATAAACTGGCACTGGCAGGGCAAGTCCATAATATCTTACAAGTTCTGCTACTTTATCTGCCTGGAAGTAATGTCCGCTATCTGCTTTAGCCTGGAGTATTACAGTAGTACCAGCACTTCCAGAAGCATTATATGGCAGATATCCCATATCAAGCGGGTCTAATGTATATGTACCATCTGGAAAGCCTGTCCATACATGTGCAGGGCTTCCATCAGCTGGCACTGTATTTACTATAATAGAACCAGATACCATAAAACAAGATAAAAGCCCAATTCCAAACCTTCCTATATAGTCTTCTGGAATCTGGCCATTGACAAGCTGTGTTTTGGAAGACTGCCCTATTACAGCAAGAAAACGGTGTATTTCTTCTTCATTTAGTCCAGCACCATTATCTTTAAACTCTATACGCTTTCCAGGAACAACAGTAATTGTAATACACCCGTTATTCCATCCTGGCTGTTTCTTCTGGCGCATTGTAATTGCATCAACACCATTCTGCAGTAATTCCCTTATAAACACATCAGGACTTTTATACAAATGGTTAGATAAAATATCTAACATACCTCCAAGATTTACCTGGAAATGGTAACGTTCTTTTGCAGAAACAACAGGAAGTGTTTTTTCTTCTGTTTCCTGTTTTGTTTCTTGTATATTTATATTATTCTCCTGTATACTTCCAGGTGTTGTTCCATTAAGTACCTCTGTATCTGCTGCTTGTTTATCTTCTGCTTTAGGAAATGTAAATCCAAGTGCTTTTATAAAGTCTGCCATCTGACATGCTTCATAACCATATTTATCTTCTGGATAAGCTTTTTCTTCAGAAACCAGGTCTGTCCAGCGGCAAAAATAATTACTAATTCTTTCAACTGGCACATCAAAAATACACGACAATATTTCTGCGTCACCTGCCGACATACTTAAAGCTTCTTCCTCATCCATATCCCCAAAATAATCTGGTATAGGGCAGAAACAGCCAGCTTCTTCCCCATTATTATAAAGATGGTACCCCCAGAAATCATCATCATAAATATAACAAAGAAGAACTTCCCCTTTCGACTGTACAGACAGTGCAGAAGCAAGTTCTTTATATCCATATGGACTATTAAGTTGTACTAATGTACCTTTAGAAGCTGGTCTTATAATACATTCCCCAGGTTCTATTCCAAAATTATTACTGCTCTCTGCAATTAAACGCAGATATTTTTTTACAGGAAATATACCTCTTCCTTTTACTATTACAATGTTTAAAAACAATCCCATAACCTTTCCCCCTGTTAATATTAATTATAACCTGGCCTGCCATATAAATTTTTATTAAACCTTTAAATAATTTCTAACCACTATACTAGGTACACCGCTGGCAGAAAACGTTGCCCTTCTTTACATTCCATTGAAAATGCTGCCCTTCCAAGTTCTGCCGAATAATAATTAGTACCATTACGGATGTCAAACTTTGCTGCAACATCTGCCGCCTGGTTATAAAACCAGTTTCCCATCTCTTTTACATTATATACCCCATCTTTACGCCAGAATGGAATTGTATCTGGCAGCATTTTTTCATATATCACATCACTAATTTTAGCAAATTCATGGCATACAGTCCATGCACCAATAAGAAATGAAAACCATTTGTCCTGGTCCCAAAGCGGCTCCCAGGATAAAAGAAAATGCTTTAAAATTTTCTTTGCTTTTCTTGGTGCAGTAAATGCAAAATATCTTAAAACTGCACCAAAATAGCCTAAATCAGAAGGGTCACCTAATTTACTTTTTCTATATAATGCCTCTGCAAGCAGGGCAGCTTTTGCCAAATCTTTGTAATCAAGTGCCTGTTGCAAATATAATAACTGTACATTACGTGGTACATCATGGCATTCCAGTGTACCATCCAATACAGGAAGTGCAAGTTCATCTGCCCTTGCCCTATCCCCTATCCGGAAAAAAAGCCTTACCATATCCGCCTGTTCACATGCCCTGCAATCTGAACATATGTCACGCCTTGTATTTTTAAATAAATAAAAATATTCTAATGCTTTATATGTATCAATGACAGAATAAAAACGGAACAGCCTCTGGTAATAAAGCCTTTTGCCAAAACGGTTATAGAGAATCATTTCCTCTATTTTTTTTATTATCTGTTCTGCCTGTGAAAGTGTAATCTGTGGCAGGTAACACAAAATCTCCAGACAATAATCCATCATAAATTCAATGCCATCAATACCGCCAGGCGGAACCCACTCTTCCTCTTCCTCACGTAAAGCAATATATTCCGCAACTACTGGAAATACCTTTCCCTGGTCGCCACATTCCATAAGTTCTGAAGCATACATCCATCTTAAATATTTCTGGAGATAATGGTCTTTAATAATATCTGCACGCTGTATTAATCCATATAAAATATTAATATGTTCTTTTGAATGTGGCATATTTTTAATTCTGTTATAAACTTTTATTATTTGTTCCTTTTCAGTCATAAATCCCCTTTGCCCTGTTCTGCCTGAAACCTTTCAAATTGTCTTTGTGGACCGCCACATACAGGACAACGTTCTGGAATATCCTCTCCTTCCATAATATATCCACATATTGGACAGACATATATATTTTCTTCTGTAAATGATTCCATATCTCTTACAGATTCTAAAAGACGTGCATGTTCTTTCTCTGCCACTGCTGCTCCCTGGTAAGCTTGTTTTGCAAGCGGGCTCTGGTGGTTTCCTGCATATTCTTCCATTGTTTTATATATATAATTATATTCAAATTTTTCTCCTGGTATAAATGTACCTGCAGATTCCATAAATGATGCAGGTCTTTCAAGAACTGAGTAAAAATTTCTTGCATGATAATATTCAGAAGCAGCAAGTGCATCAAACAAGTTAGCAATTTTATCCATTCCCCTGCGTCTTGCCCTTTCTGCAAACATCAGGTATTTAAGATGTGCCATCAGTTCACCTTTTACTGTTTCCTCAAGCTGGCCTTTTAAAACAAAATCCTTGCGTTCACGGTTATAACAATCATCTGGAAGATTGGCAACATTATGCTTTAACACCCCTTCTTCTTCATAAAGGTGGATTATATGGTGCTCCACATCACAGGCACGGATATTTTCTGATACATCCTCAATCATTGCACCGCCACCGCCAGTACATATAAGTGGTATACCATCCACATTATCTTCAAACAGTGAATGTACATGACCGCATACCATATATTTTACTTTATCTTTCCATGGATTATAAGCTTTCTTTAAACGTGAAAATTCTTCTTCTGTAACAGAATTTTTAATAAAATTATTTGGCACTGGGATATGGAATGTAATAACTGCCTGTTTTACTTCATCCATTGCAAGCACTTGTGACAAAAGCATAAGCCCTTCATTATCAAATACACGCATTGCATTATCCAGTACTATTATAGTAAATTTTTCTGCAATAAGGGCATAATTCTTCTCTCCAAAATATTCTGTATAATCTCCCGTATCATGGTTTCCTCTAAGTACATAAACATTATTTCCTGCAAGTTCTTCTGTTATATCCTGTATTTTTCTGTAATAACTTTTATTACCAGCTGGTACAAGGTCACCTGCAACAATAGTAATATCATCTTTGGCACTTTCTTCCAAAGCTCCCGCATATATTTTCATGTTATATGTTCCAAGGCCTTCACATCCAGGGTCACCAATAATACCTACAGAATGTATATCTTTTATATGGATAATTTTATCTGTTACCTTTATTATTTTCTTTTCTTGCATAAACAGCCTCATTTCTTATATTCTTCTAACAATTTTTTATATACGCCTGCATTTTTACATGCAGGGTTAATTCCATATTCCATATTTTCTATAAATGGCAGCATCTGCCAGTCTTCGTTGCCACAAAATCCAATTTCTGCTATGGCTTCCAGATATTTATAAAAAGTTTCCCCAAGAACAGCCCCATGCCCTTCGCCATCATCATGGCTAAGATATACAACAGGCGGGTTGGCTGGATTTTTCCCTATATCAAGCGCTATTATATCTCCATTTGGAACTTTCATAATTCCAAATTTATTATGCCAGACTTTATCATATTCATCATTCATATTATTAAAACAATCTTTTGCCCAGCTTCTCCTGGCTGCTTCTGCATTAA
This sequence comes from Lachnospiraceae bacterium, assembly GCA_009774235.1. Lineage (GTDB taxonomy): Bacteria > Bacillota > Clostridia > Lachnospirales > Lachnospiraceae > Butyribacter. The sequence continues at coordinate 7,096 of VSNJ01000075.1, read as the reverse complement.
CAACCTCATCAAGTGAAAGCATAATATATGCAGAAAATATCTCATTAAGTTCTTCTGGCAGCTCTAATCCTTCTGGCAAGTCAGCATAAAAATGTAATGCTTTTGAATACTCTAAAAAGAAATTCCTTAGTTCTTTAGGAAGTACAGCGCCAAGCCTTGCTTCTGTTTCAAAAATTTCTTCTTCTGTTGCCTTATCTTTTTTATAATAACCTGATTCTGGGTCAGTTCTTTTATATATACTACTCCATTGTTCCAAACAATCCTGCAGTTTCTGGTAATCCATTTTAATCCCCCATTTCTGTCCTGCACTTCTTTAGAAAAATCTAATCTCCTGAAAGATTAACATCATCTTCTATTACTACAGGCTTATAATAGCTCTTCCGGCAAAGAGAACCTGCTGGAGTGCGGTTCTCTTTTGTCCATTGTATATTTATTTGTAAAATTGCAAGCATATTTTTCTTACCCTGGGTCTAATCCCACCAGAAATACCATACAGTTGAATTTTCAATACAGTCAGCAAGTTCTGCTAATGTATATGTCATTGTTCCTTGTAAAACCCTGTCTGTACAGAAAGCAAAATGCTCTTTGGCAGTTTCTATGCTGTCTGCCCCTTTTATTTTATCTGGAGCATAAAACTCTATTATATCAGAAGTAAAAACTGCTGGTACCGCTCCATAAGCTTCATACCAGTATTTACATATTGCTATCATATCTTCTGGCATTGGACACTCATTCCATCCGCCAAAGGGAAACCAGGCAATGATTTCCCATGGATTCTTTACTGGAACTTCAAGAAGCAAGACATCTGAAATAAGGATATCTTCATTATTATAAGAAAGATAACTACAGAAATGATTTAGTTCATTATCATCATCATCATATTCTTCATCGTCGTCCTCTTCTTCATTATAGTATTCATCTTCATCAAAATCTAGATATCCACTATATGTATCCCTGCCAATAAGTTCCTCTTCATCATCATAATATTCTTTTATATATCTATTATAAACTTCTTCAAGCAGTTCCTTTCCATTATCACCACATTCCTGGATTAACTTTTCCCTGTCATAACCATCTCCATAATATTCTTCTATAAAATTTTCTGCAGTCCATGTTTCTTCTATCACCAGTATCACAGGCCAGAACCCTTTTTCCTTACCTTCTTCAAATGCCTTGTAGTAAGCATCCTCCAATTTATCTGGTTCACTTCCCTTTTTAAATATCTTGTACCCACACTGGAAAAATTCTGCGATTTTTTTGGTTTCCTCCATCATACCACTGCCTCCTTAAATTATAAACCACTAAACCCATATAATAAATACTTTATAACGACTGCATATATTGTGTTTATAATTATACCATGGTTAATAGTATTTTACAATTAAAAACCAGAGCTCTTGCACGTCCGTTTCATAAGTTTCCCACAATACACAAAACATAAGATAATTACTATTTCATAGCAAGCCTGTTTCTAATTGCTTTATCTTTGACAGGATATATCTTTTCTAATGGCAATTTTTTTGAATTTAGATTTCCTTTTTTTCTCTGTTCATTCCATTTTCTCACCAATGGAGTACAATCTTCTATACGGCAAATACTTTTATCTAAAAAATCTCTTAATGTATTTCCTTTTAAACCTATTTGTATTGGAGCCATACTCTCAAAACAGCCCTCAATAAAGCAGTAACCCCAAGCGGAATCCCCTTCCAAAAGCGGAACCGTTCCAGCCAGATTTTGCACACAAATACGCAACGGATAAACTACAACAAAAGTTAAAATCAGACAAATTTCGCACCATTAAAAAAGGTATACTACAGTGAAATTTCTTCCTTGCGGTACACCCTGATGTGTAAAACCATCCGTAATTTTTTTGTTTCACTTATTCTATGGAGCGATATTTTTAATTTCCTCTTTCTCATTATTTACCTCCTGATTTAACCCATTTCATTTTAATTTTCCAAAAAAAACGGCAGCTTTGTTTTCAAAAGCCACCGTAAAATTAAGGCAATAAAAAGTGCGTGTTTCTTGTATGTCTATTGCAAATACTTAATAAACCCGTGGAGCAGAGCATTTAAGATAAAATCTTATAACTCGTTAATCGTTGCTGTAATCTGCATATTACGTATACGTTTTGCCGGCGCATAGACTGATATAATACAAGAAAAAACAACCAACAACAATACAATGACAATAGTACTAAAAGGAATATTCCATGCGCCGCCAAAATGAGTAATAACAATCTTCGTGTAAATCAGATAATGAAGCAACAGTCCAAGTATAATTCCAACAGCCGTACCGCAGATAGCGTATGTGGCGGCTTCAGCAGTTATCATTTTTGTAACCTGCTTGCTTCCCATGCCAACAGCACGCATAGCCCCATATTGTTTAATTCTTGCAGATACCCCCATTGAAACGCTGTTCATAATGTTCAATATGGTTATTAGAGAAATGATAGTAAGAAAACTGTACGCCGCAATCCGGAACACCCAATATGAACCACTGACTTCATCATTTTCCTCTCTATTGTCTGCAATTACATTTCCTTCTGATAGATTATAAATTTTGTTTATCGCTGTATCAGATACATCTTTTTCCAATACAACACTTAACATAGCATAGCCTTGTCCGCCCATTAGACGTATGTAGGTTTCTTCTGAACATACTACAACCGCTGAACCGCTGACACTTCCTACGCCCTCGGACATAACACACGCAACTTCAAGTTCTTCTCTTCCTATTTTTATTTTATCTCCTACATCCAGTCCTGTATGGTCACTGTAGATTGCCATTACATATTGAGAATTTCCGTACACTTTTGATATATTTCCGCTTATAACAGATTTTTTAAAACTGTCCATCATGGTATCCCCATAGGAATACAAATCAACCGTTGATACATTTCCATTAATTTCTGTGGGATATTCTAAGCTGTACATCATGCCAAAAACAGACTTTACCCCCGATATATCAGAAATTTTTTCTGATATACTTTTATCTATGGAGTTAGATTCATCCTGGCTGCTAATCGTAATGTCTGGAGTGAAATCACTCGCTGATGGAAGCAGCTTATGAACAATATCAAGGCACGCTGAAAAAGTTAAAAACAGCATGATTGTAAGTGCAAAGGAGCCTGTCATAAGAATCAGGTTTTTCTTAGTTCCTGTTGCATGGTGGATGCCAAGGGAAGTTTCTACTTTGAATAACCTTGTATTTGCCGCATGGACGATTTTTTTGTTTGTTTCTGTATTGCCGGATATTGCCGCTATGGGAGAAACTTTTGCTGCCTGTTTAGCCGGGGATTGTGCTGCAATAAACACAGTAATAATACCTATGGCTGCCCCGCAGAAGATACCACTTATACTGACAGAAAATAGTGGCATATCTACCCATTCGCCTTTTACGATAAATTTTAATATCAGACACGATACCCAACAAGTTACCATACCTAATACGCAACCAATAGGAATTGCTGTTTTACACCAATTCAGCGCTTCAAGCCTTACAAAACGTACAATCTGTTGCTTGCTTGCACCAATGCAGCGCATCATTCCAAAAAATTTTGTCCGTTGTGCAACATTACTGTTCATGCAGCTTGAAATCATAAAGATTCCTGCAATCAGTATAATGACAAAACAAGCTATCGCCAAAGGATAAAGTTCATTTACTCTTTCGTCGTTGCTCGCTCCTAACAGGCTCAAAACAGGCGTGTTTTCATCAATATTTTCAGATGTGAGTGCATATTGTTCTTTTATACCAGCAATCGTTTTTTTCAAATTGTTCTCATTTTGAAACCGGATATAAAATTGAGATGTAGGTTCTACGCTATTTAAATTTCTCACTTCATCAAACGTAGCTCTACACATATACATACAGGTTCCGTCAATAATGTCATTAAATTCCTCATCATCTTCATAAAACCCGGATATAGTATAATTAAAATCTCCCGCAGGCGTATTTAAAATAATGTTGCCGCCTATCTGGACGTTGAAAAGCTCCTTTGCATCTGCACTAATGGCAATTTCCTTTTCATTTTGTGGGTAGGAGCCTTCCAAAGGATAATTCACAATATCTGCTACATAGGATTCTTCGACACCATACAACACAACATTTTTTCCGTTGATATAATAGCCGCAATCTACATCTGCATTTATTGCATCATACCATGAGGAATATGCCACATCAGAGTCATCTATAATCTGTTCTGCTTTATCTTCTGGCATATTTTGAAGGGCAATATGCCAATCCCCGTGATTACTCCGCATTGTGGTTACTTGTCCGTCTGTCCACATCTCTACCAAAGAAAAGATTGCAGTTACAAGGAATACGGCAAGAATAATACAAATGCGTGTCATGCGGCTTTGCCTCCTGTGTACCTTTGCGGAAATTGGAATAAGGCTTAAATAGCTTTTCATTCGCGGCACCTCCCTAAATCGGTCAACACACCGTCCGATACCTGCAATATCCGGTCTGCGCTCTGTGCAATACTCCTGTTATGGGTAATCATAATAATGGTTTGCTCATATTTCCTTGACGCTTCTTTCAATAAGGTAATTACTTCGCTGCTGTTTTGTGTATCAAGATTGCCTGTCGGCTCATCGGCAAGGATTAACGATGGGCGTGTAATCAATGCACGCCCGATCGCCACCCTTTGCTGCTGTCCGCCGGATAACTGGCCCGGCAAATGGTTACGGCGTTCTTTCAGATTAAGAACAGTAAGCAGTTCTTCCAGATATTTTTTGTCCGGCTTTTGATAGTCAAGCAGCATCGGGAAAATGATATTTTGCTCCACCGTAAGCTCCGGCACAAGGTTGAACGCCTGAAAGATAAAGCCGATATTCCTGCGACGGAAAACGGTAAGTTTGCTGTCGTTCATGGAAAAAATTTCTTTGCTGCTAATCGTGACTTTACCAGATGTAGGCGTGTCAAGTGCGCCTATCATATTGAGCAGCGTACTTTTGCCAGAGCCGGATTCCCCGACAATAGCCACATACTCACCCTTTGGAACAGAAAAACTGACGTTTTTCAAAGCGTGTACGGCGGTTTCGCCGTTTCCGTAAGTTTTACAGATATTGTTGACTTCTAATAAGTTCATGTGTAAACACCTCTTTCTGTTTTGATAGCCCCAATATAACAGAGAAATCCTACACCTACATTACAATTACCCTACAATTTTGTTGGAATCAAAAAATTTATCATGAAAGAAGTTCCCATACCTAATATGCTGTCAACTTCAATCGTCCCATTGTGAGCTTCTACGATTGCTTTTGTCAAAGACAACCCAAGGCCGATCCCCTGTGTGTCTTTAGAAAAACGGCTTCTATAAAACCGCTTAAAAATATGGTGTAAATCTTCCGGACAGATGCCAAGGCCGTTGTCTTTCACGGTAATCTGGACAACAGACGCAAAAGACTTCCATTCAATACAGATGTAATCACCCTTTTCTGTATGGTCAAGGGCATTCTTCACAAGATTGCTGATTGCTTCCATGATCCAACTACGGTCACATAAAAGAGTTGTTTCCCCATTTCCCGACAGACAAATTTCCTTTCCTTCCTGCTTGGCACGAAACAGAAAATGCTTTTTCACACTTTCCACAATTTCTGGCACATTTTCCAGAGACTTATCTAACACAATCGTGCCTGCATCCAGTTTTGTAATTTTCAATAGATTTTGTACAAGTCCTTCAATACGGTCAAGTTCCTGTCCGGAAAGTCTGGAAAACTCCTGAACTGCCCCCTGTTCTTCCGCTTCGCCCTGTATCAGTCCGATATAAATATTCAGGGCAGCAAGCGGTGTCTTTAACTGGTGCGAAATATCAGATATTGTATTCCGCAAGAATTTCTTTGCGCTTTTTTCGTTCTCTGCATGGGCATTTAAGATAGCAACCAAAGAATTTACTTCATGGAACAATCTGTATAATTCGCCCTCATCATTACATTCAATCGTAACATCTTTGTTACCGGATATGTATTCTGTAATCTGCGATATGGCATTTTCCATGATTTGATGCTGTTCTCTAAAATATCCAAACAAAAGCGCCAGTATTGCGGCGCTCATCAGCAAAAAGCAGATCATCATAAAAGCTGCCGCATTTCTAACTCCAAAACCTATAAGCAACGCCGAAGCCAACATAAAAAAGCAAATACATAACAAAATACTTCCAAAAAGTAGTTTGATTTTCCGGTTTACAAATATTTTCATCCTGCACCTCAATCCACAGTGTTCCATTTATACCCCATACCACGGACAGTAACGATCCGTTCCGGTTCTCCCGGATTATCCTCAATTTTTGTCCGAAGCCTGCGGATATACACTGTAAGGGAATTATTGTCTATATAGCTTTCGTTACAGTCCCACAATCTACTTAAAATCTGTTCTGAAGAAAGTATTTGGCCAGGGTTTTCCATAAACAGGCACAGCAGCTTATACTCACTTGCTGTCAGTTCAACCAATTCTCCCCTTTTATATACTTCACCTTTTAAAAGCCGGATATTGATACCGCCTGAATTTAATTCTGTAACAGCAGTGTTAAAATTTTCACTCCTGCGTATCAGGGCGTTGATTCTCGAAAGGAACACTGCCAGCTTGAACGGTTTCGTGATATAATCGTCACCCCCGATATCAAGCCCCATGATAATATCTGTTTCTTCATCAGCGGCAGTGAGGAACATAATGGGCATTTTTGATTTCTGCCTTATTTTTTGGCAGAAATCAAAACCGGAGCCGTCAGGAAGCGATACATCCAAAACAGCCAGATCATATTCTTCCTTTTCCCACAATGCATCTGCCTCCAAAGTAGTGCGGGCAACCGTTACTTCATAGCCCTGCTTTTTTAAGGCAAAAGAAAGCCCGTTTATCAGACTCAAATCATCCTCCAGTAAAAACAGCCGTTTCATTTGCTCTCTCCTTCCTTTCTTCCCTTTATTCTCCCATCTGCCGGTTTTGGGTAATGTCATCAACTTAAGAATATCCAAATTAAGACTTTTGATTCTGTGGAAATTTAACACCTGGATGTTTGCGTTTACGTTTGTAAGTGCGGTTTGGACGCACTGGTACAAGCTCTTTTTGAAGTTGTTTATATACTTTCATAAAGAGT
>VSNJ01000074.1 GCA_009774235.1 Lachnospiraceae bacterium | reverse complement strand
ATATTAACCAATATAATTTAATCTTATAGCATATTTGAAAATTAGATTTACACAAAGAGTATATTTAATTTTCAAAACGGATACTTTTATTCTGGCATAACAGTAAACTTTTTAACTGTTATGCCAGTTTTTTTCTATTAAAATTATACATTAATTTTTTTAAATTGCAAATAATAACTTATGATGTATGCTTACATCACCATTTTACTATTTACTGTAACTGTTAAACCACATAAGATTGGAGGATTACCATGAATGAAAAAAACTGTTGTTCCTGTCCTGAAACTCTTGCCATGGCTTCTGTTCCATCACAGGAATGGTGTAAACTTTATGACTGGGACACTGCGCTTAAAGAAGGAACTATTTTCACATGTTTAAATTTTCCTATATTTCTTGCAGATAAAGGAAACAGCAATTTAAATACAAATGGTTCCGCACTTGACCCTGTACAACAGGAAAGGGAGGTTCTTATGGGCAAAATAACATCTATAAGTTTTGCTATTAATGACCTTACCCTTTATCTTGACACACACCCAGACTGCCCTGAAGGGACACCACTTTTCTACCAGCTTTCAAAGGAACGTATGGACCTGCTTTCAGAATATGCAAGTAAATACAACCCCCTGACACAGCTGTCAATGGTAACCGCCAGCTTAAACAACAGTGATTATGCCTGGGCGGAAGGTCCAATGCCATGGGAAGGGGGATGCATATAATGTGGGCTTATGAAAAAAGATTGCAATTCCCTGTAAAAATCAAAAAAACATGTCCTAAAACTGCACAGCTTATTATAAGCCAGTATGGTGGTCCAGACGGGGAGCTTAGCGCCTCTATGCGTTACCTTTCACAACGTTATACTATGCCAGTAAAAAAGGTGGGCGGACTTCTTACTGATATAGGTACAGAAGAAATAAACCATCTGGAAATAATCTGTGCCATGGTATACCAGCTTACAAGAGATTTAACACCAGAAGAAGCCAGAACAGCAGGTTTTGACGCCTACTATATTGACCATACCAAAGCACTATGGCCACAGGCAGCAGCAGGTATTCCATTTACTTCTCTTGAATTCCAGTCAAAAGGTGACCCCTTTGCTGATTTATTTGAAGACCTTGCAGCAGAACAAAAAGCCCGCACTGTATACGACAATCTTCTCCGTGTAATTGATGACCCAGATACCAGGGCACCATTAAAATTCTTGCGTGCAAGGGAAGTAGTACACTTCCAGCGTTTTGGTGAAGCACTGGAAATGACAAAAAGTAAACTTGACCATAATAACTTCTATTATTTTAACGCAGAATTTGACCAGCAATTTTATAAACCAGAAAAACACTGTTAAAAGACTGGATTAGATTTTATATCTGCAGGTGAAAGGACTTATCTTAATGAACAAGCATAAAAATTACCATTTATATGGTATCCTTACTATTGTTATATTAATATTGTTAGTTATTTTCTTAAGCTTGTTTGCTTCACGCAAAAGCACTACTGGCAATTCATCAAACCATAACAATGGTTCTGGCACACAGGCATCATCACCTTCATCATCACCTGGAACAGATATTATAAAAGATGAAGAGGATGATGCGGATATTTCTGCATACCTGGAAGAACAAGATACTATTATTTCTGATATGCTGGCTGGCATGAGTGTAAAGGAATCTGGAAGTGCAGAATTTGACTTTCTTATAGGAATGATTCCACACCATGAAGCTTCAGTTGAATTATCCAAAAATTATATTTTATTTGGTGGTGAAAACAAAGAACTAAAAAAACTTGCAAGTAATATTATTGACAATGAAACAGAAGAAATAGAAGAAATGCGCCATCTAATTAAGGAAATCCAGAAACAAGGGATTTCAGACAAGAAAAATGAAAAGAACTATCTTAAATTTTATAATAAAATGATATCATCCCACCAGCATATAGGCAATGAAACTGAATCAAGCAGTAATGTTGAGGAAGCCTATATTGAAGGAATGGTTATACACCACCAGATGGCTATAGATATGTCAGATACAATTTTAAGATATTCAAACCATAAAGAAATACGTAGTATTGCAAAAAATATTATTGAAACAAATAAAAATGAAATAACCCAGATGGAAGAAATATTTAATAACATGTAAAAACTGCCGCATTAAGCAATGGCAATACATTATATAGTAATTTTTATTAAAATAAAAATTATATTTTATATTTGCCCTGCTTAATGCGGCAGCACTTTTTATTTCTTCTGTTATCTTCTGTACACCTTATGGTGTATCTGGCTTATTGCTGGCTTCTGAAAGTTCTGCTAACATCTTTGGAAGCTCTGTTTCCATATTTTCATCTGTAAACTGGCAAGTACCAACCTTCTTATGGCCACCACCATTATATTTAAGCATAAGGCTTCCAACATCTACATTACATGTCCTGTTCAGAATACTATATCCAACCGCAGCACTGCACCCTTTGCCTCCACGGCCGCTCACTATCCATGCAGAAATATTTTGTTCTGGATACATACTGTAAATCATAAAACGGTTTCCTGAATATATTGGTTCTACACCACGCAAATCTGATATTATAAGTTTGCCATCTACTCTTGTATATTTTTCAACCATTTCTTTAAATTTACCGGTCTGCTCAAAATATACTTCTATACGTTCTTTAACATCAGGAAGTGCAAGTATTTCATCTGTAGTCATTGTACGGCAGGCATCTATAAGTTTCTCCATAAGCTGGTAATTTGAAATTGTAAAATTACGCCAGCGTCCAAGACCTGTACGTGGGTCCATAAGAAAACCTACCAGTATCCAGCCTTGTGGGTTCTGTACTTCATCTATTGTAAGATTGCCTGAATCAACCTTATCAACAGCTTCCATCATATCATCAAACTGAGGGAACTTTTCCCTTCCACCATAATATTCATAGATAATACGGGCACATGATGGTGTAATACGGCTCTCACCTTTATATTTGCCTTCAAGCTGCAGTCTTTCATGTTCACTTGAGTGATGGTCAAACCATAAACCACATCCCTCTACATAAGGTACATTGGCGAGACAGTCATTCTCATTAACTTCAACAAGCCCATCCTGCAAATCCTTTGGATGTGCGAATTTCCAGTGGTCAATTATCCCAGCTTCTTTAAGAAGAGCCCCGCATGCAAGCCCGTCAAAATCTGAACGTGTAATTAATCTCATTGTAATCCCTCCTTTGCATTTATTCCCCAGTTTACTGCCTTACCTTTATATGGACTTCCCTAAGCTGCTGTTCTGTAACTTCATTTGGTGCCCCGCACATTAAATCCTGTGCATTTCCATTCATAGGGAAAGGTATAACCTCACGGATATTTTCTTCATTCAGCAGAAGCATAATCATCCTGTCAACACCTGGTGCCATTCCTGCATGTGGTGGTGCACCAAACTGGAAAGCACTATAAAGTGCACCAAATTTCTCTTTTAAATCTTCTTCTGTATATCCCGCAATTTCAAATGCTTTAACCATAATATCAAGATTATGGTTACGTACTGCACCTGATGAAAGTTCAACACCATTACATACAATATCATACTGGTAAGCAAGTATCTCTGAAGGTTCTTTTTCATTTAATGCATCAAGCCCGCCTTGTGGCATTGAAAATGGATTGTGTGTAAATATATACTTCTTCTGTTCCATATCATATTCATACATAGGGAAATCATTAATATAACAGAAACGGTAAGCATTTTTCTCAAGCAGCCCAAGACGTTCCCCAAGCTCTGTCCTTATCTGTCCCGCATATATAGCGGCCTGCTCTTCCCTGTCTGCTATAAAGAAAATTGTATCCCCTGTTTCAAGACCTGCTATTTCTGCAATTTCACCTTTCATATCATCAGGTATAAATTTATCAATTGGTCCTTTGTATGTCTTGTCTTCTTTTACCTCAAGATAACCTAAGCCACCCATTCCAATAGATTGCGCAAATTTAAGCAGTTTCTCATGGAAGCCTTTGGACATATCTGCATGGACTTTTATAGCACGCACTGTCTTCCCATGGAATGGCTTAAATGTACATCTCTGGAAAAAGTCTGTAACATCTACTATCCGCAATGGATTACGTAAATCTGGTTTATCTGTTCCAAATTCAAGCATTGCCTGTTTATAACTAATTATTGGATAAGGTGCTTTTGTAACTTCATATCCTTCTGGTGCAAACTTTTCAAATGTAGCAGATAAAACTTCTTCACCTGCTTTAAATACATCCTCCTGTGTTGCAAATGACATTTCAAAATCAAGCTGGTAAAACTCTCCTGGTGAACGGTCTGCACGTGCATCTTCATCACGGAAACAAGGTGCTATCTGGAAATATTTATCAAAACCTGATACCATAAGCAGCTGCTTGTACTGCTGTGGTGCCTGTGGAAGTGCATAAAACTTCCCTTTAAATTTACGTGAAGGTACAATATAATCCCTTGCCCCTTCTGGTGATGAGGCACAAAGTATTGGAGTCTGGATTTCCAAAAATCCCATATCTGTCATTTTCTGCCTTAAAAAGCTGATTACCTTTGAGCGGAAAAGCATATTGTCACGTACCTTAGCATTACGCAAATCAAGATAACGGTATTTAAGACGCACATCTTCCCTTGTTTCTTTAGATGTCATAATTTCAAAAGGAAGCTGTTTATACACCCTTCCAAGTATTTCAACTTTATGGGCTTCAAGTTCTATAGTACCTGTAGGTATCTTAGGGTTATATGTTTCTTCATCACGGTGTTCTATAACACCTTCAATGCTAATACAGTCCTCTTTGCTTATCCCGTCAAGGAGTGTTGTATCACGCATAACTACCTGCATCACACCATACATATCACGGAGGTCAATAAAAGATACACCCCCGTGGTCACGTATATTTTCTACCCATCCTGCCAGTTTCAGGTTCTTTCCAACATCACTTTCACTTACACTGTCTAATGTAACATCACGGTAAATATTTGATATATTCATGTTCCTCCTCATTTCTGCGCTGCTTTTTTCGCATTCCCAGTTTGTGGATGCAGCGCAGACACAAACTTGCAGGGTGGAAGATTTGAAAAATCTTTCACTTTTTCCTCCATCTTTATATAAAATTATTATATGGATAGGATGGATTATTTATAATTACAAAAAAGCCCATCCTAAACCAGAAGTTCAGGACGGACATATATATCCGCGGTACCACCCGAATTACTGTAAAACAGTCTCTCTGCAGCCATGCATAAACAGGCCATGCTGTCTTCCGTGCAGCTTACGGCGCACCTACTCAATATCACTATCTTTCAGATTGCGGCTGTATGGGCTGTAAAAATAAGCCCTGGAGTGTTTTTCACATAAATTCACTTTATGAAGATTCCACCATCCTTCACTCTCTGTTAACGATAAGTTATGTTACTCCTCTCCGTCATTGCCTTGTTTTTGATTATATCTTACCATTTTATTATTGTCAATAAGATGGTAAAATTTTAGAATTGCCAGAACTACATAATTTGTTTTAATCTGTGCAGCACCCAAAACGCTTTACCAGGCCTACGCCTATAGCATATGGACCTGTATGCACACATATTGTTGCTCCTATCTGTACAAGGTCTGCCCCTTTTTCCACACCCATTTCTTTCAATGCTTCATCAACCTGTTTCTTATATTGTATACCTTCTTGCATGTCATATCCATAACCAACAGCATATTCATAATCTACAGGATTTTCTTTATTTTCTTTAAAATATGATTTAAGCAGTTCAATTGTTTTCGCCATTGATTTCTTACGGCTTCTTGCAATTCCTGATGAATCTATAGAACCTCCCTCAAGTGTTATAAGCGGCTTAAGGTTTAAAACACTTCCTGCAAGACCAGCAAGCTTTCCTATACGCCCGCCATGCTGCAGATAGTCAAGGTCTCCAACGGTAAAGAATATACGCGCAGTATCCCTCATCTGCCCCTGGAGTATCTTCACATTTTCTTCATAACTGTAACCCTGCTGCTGCATCTTTGCTGCTTCAATTACATACAGCCGCTGGTATACTGTAGCACCATAAGAATTTATAACTGTAATTTTTGCATCTGGATAATCTTCACAAATTATATCCCTGGCATTTACTGCGGAATTATATGAACCACTTAAAGAAGTTGTTATACATACACATATAACTCCTCTCCCTGCTCTTATATGTGGCATAAAGGCATCTACATAATTCTGCACAGATGGAAGTGAAGTCTTTGGATACTTTTTAGGGTTTGAAACCATCTTGTCATATACATCCCTTATTGCTATTTCTTCAATTTCTTTATAATATTTCTCCTCTTCAAACGATACAAAAAATGGAACAACTTCTATATTATATTTTTCTTTTAAATCTGCTTCCAAATCACATGAACTGTCGCTTATAACCTGATATTCCATATACAATAACCATACCTTTCATTATAACAGCAGCCAGGCTGCATATTTTTACCTGTTATGTAACATAGTTTTCATTTCTATATTGTAACATATTGTATATGGTTGTCAACAGTCATTAAAGCTGTATTTATAGATATATATAACTACATACTGGGAATTAATAGTTATATAAAACAGCTATTAATTGCGGCTTCCACATTTAGGGCAGATATTACCTGCCTTAAATACATGGCCACATCTGTAACAGCATATTGTGGTATGTTTTTCCTGTGCCATATATTCAACACTTCTTGATTTAGGTTTTGCTTTTAAATATTCAACAAAATCATTTAATACATCTGCCATTCTTTCCTGGTCTTTGCCTTTTAACGGGCATGGCAATTTCTGCTTCCGTTTTAACCCATTACTAGCAAATATTGCTTTACCAGTTTTGCCGCTGTCAAGGGAAATATTTTCAATATCCATAATATCCAATGTACCAGATTTTATAACACCTTTATAAAAAATATGGTCTGGCGTAACTATAAAACCTTCTTTTCCATTATTTAAAAATGATGAGTCACATATTATAACTGGATATTCATACCTGCCAAGCAGAATTGCATACTTACTTATTGCTTTTCTTATTAGTATAGATTCTTCATCTTTATTGTCACCTTTAAGCATTTTCCTGGCATCATAATAATGTATTCTTGAAGTGTCTTCTATCCTGTCATCCAGGCTTCTTCTAAGTTTCTCTACAAGCTGCTCACATTCTTCTGTCTTCATACGTGTAAGTCTTTTATCTATAAGCTCTGTCATCTCTGTCTTAATCTCTGGAAGTATGTCTGCAGCTTCTATTTCCTGCATAGCACGTATTCCATCTTCAACATCCAATGCAGATATATCTGGAACTATTTTCCTTACAGTTTCTGTATCAATATCTTTAACTTGCTGGTATAACTCATCACTATATTCCCTAAGCACACCAAGGTCATAATCTTTACTCTTTATATCCTCAATAATCTTTAACAAGCTGTGTCTTCCACTGCCTCTTGCTTTATTTACCACTGCTGAAAGCTCTTCCCTTTCTGCATTTTGTATATACTTGTCAATTATCTCTTCATATCTTCCAGTATCAATATCTTTATAAGTTTTAATCCGTTCTTTAACTCTTTTATACCTTTCTTTATTGTCACTTTGAGGAAGATGTGATATAAGATAATCCAGCTCTTTTTTGCCAGCCTGTTCAAGCATGCCAAGAAGCTGTTTTATAAACGTTTCCTTTTCTTCATTGCTTAAATTGCTGTTCCTTATTTCACTAACAAGTTTTTGTATATCTGAATATTTTTTACCTTTGCTATTTGATATCTTTCTAACTATTTCTTCACTGCTTAAAATATTTTCTTCTCTCTTTTCTTCTTTTTTATCTGCGTCCTGGATATTATTAATATTATTATCTTCTATGCCTCTTTCTGTTTCTTTATTATATACGGCTAATTGTGGTTCTTTATCTGTAACAATATTATCTGCACTTTCAAAATCTTCTGGAATTGTGTCTGTATTATCTACAGTATTATTATTTTCTCTAATAATACTAATGCTATTTGTGTCATTATTTATTATATCTGTTTCTTTTTTAATATTGTTTATTCCTTTATAATCTGCAGATTTTTTACTGTCCTTTTTTTTATTAAATAATGATTTTAACCCGCCTGGTTTATTAATGCTTTTTATTTTATCTGGTTGTATATCTTCTTCTATATTATAAACTGGTTCTTCTATATAACTTGTATTATTACCCTTACTGCCTGCTGCATCTTCATGGCTTTCTGCCACAATGTCATTTTCCAGGTTATTTTCTGTTATATCATCCGTTTTATCTTGTGTATTATTTATATAATTATCTTCTATAATATTAACTTTTTCTTCTACAGAAATATTTTCCGTTCTGTCCTCTTCTATGCCAGCCATATATTTCCTGAGAATATCTTCCATCCTTGTATCTGTACTGCCAGTGGCTTCTTCTGCAGCCTGCTGGCTTTCATTACTATCTGTACCAGGCTTCTGTATTGCTTCTCCTTCTTTTTGTAATATACTTTCTGGTTCTCCATCACCAGCCATGTCCTGTTGTGTTTCTTCCTCTTCCTCAATACTGCTATAGTCCACCCTGTTCTTTTTTGTACCAGCAACACCTGTTAAACCTATTTTACCTGATTTTAATCCTTTCCTAAAAGCAGTATAAGGGTTAAGGCGTCCATTCTTCCTAAATTCAAGTTCCTGCTCAATATATGCCATAAATCTTTTTATTTCATTTTCAGAATAAAATCCTTCATCCATCTGCTCGAGCAGCCCCTCAAGGTCTTTATCAGACAGCCCTTTCATATTACTGCAGATTTGTGCAAGACTTCTATTTCCATTATGTACTTTATCAATATATTCTGTTTCATACATATTGAAATTACTGTTGCAGTTCTTTCCACCTTTTCTTCCAATAAGTTTTTTATAATCCTCTGATGCTTTAATATCATCATCAAAATCAAGAATATATTCATCACCTTCTGACAATAACTTACCAGGTCTTGGAGTATAAAACTTACTGCATTCCGGGCACATATATACCCTTGCTGCATATACCCTGCCTTCTTCCGTATCTATTAAAAGTTCCCTGCGGTTTGGATATACTGACATATGTATATTTCTGCCACAATCCGGGCACTTATATGGTACCATATAAAAATTACTGCCAAGCCTGTTTGAACCTGGCATCTTACTATCCAGAGGTTTTCTGTCAAATGTAGTAATAATCTGTTTCCATTTCATATCATGCCATAGCCCCTGTGGAATGCCTTCTTCCCCAGCACCTTCTATAATGCCTTCTTCTGCTGCCTTCTCTTCTGCTTCTATTTTATAAATAGCAGACATAATAATATCTTCAAATACAACACTTTTTCCGTTACTTGCAAATCTTATGCCATTTTCAGAATAATATGTTTCTGCCTTGACATCTTTTAAAATCTGCTTAAAAAGCATATTTATTTTTTCATAGCTATGGTCAACTTTTATTCCTTTTATTGCTCCCCATTTACCAAATACATACAAAAGTATATTAAATATATTTACCATTAATTTCCTGCCACTAATTTCAAATATATCACCTGGAATTGCAGGAATATCAATTATATCTGGATATACTCTTTTTAATTCAAAGTCGAATACCAGTGAACTGGTACTTCCAGGAAGTATTATTGTATTATTTTTTATTAAAATACTGCCATGCCAGTCTACATCTGCTTTTGATGTGTGTATAAGCTTTCTGTATGTATTTTCAAGCCCAGTATCTGCCTTTAGCCATACCATATCTGGTTACCTCCTGTTATAATATTTATATTTACAAATGCAAAATATCTTCCAGTTCCCTTGCAAGCCCATTCTCATCATTACTGTATTTTGTCACAATATCTGCTGCCTGTTTAGCATCTTCTGTACCATTGCACATACATACACCAGTACCGCATCCCATTAACATTTCAATATCATTGGTGGTATCACCAAATGCTGCTGCCTCTTCTATACTATATCCATGCTGGCTGCAATAATAACTAATTCCATACACCTTTGACAATTCTGGATGTACAAATTCAAACATATCTGCCTGTGATTTAAAGGCACGGTAGTATCCTGATTTATGCATCTCATAAAAAGCTTCTACCTGTTCCATCTTCTCAGGAGGTGTACTAAGTACAAGCTTACTTTGTGGAGTTTTTATTTCTTCTTTAAGGTTACAAAGGACAATTCCCAGATGGTTATTTCTTGCTGCCCTCTCAATAGTTGCATCACTTTTATATGCATAACAGTTTTCACCCTGGTATACATATGGGTTTAAATCAAATGGTGCATACAGGTTAATTATTCCATCTATAATTCCAGGCTCAAGCTGGTAGAAACAATTCTCTTTACCTTTATCAACATCATATAATTCTGCACCATTAGACCCCGTCATAAAATTAATATAACTATTAATACCAAGTGCTTCAATAGTCCGCTTAAGCCCTATAATTGGCCTGCCAGAAGCAATACCAAGTTTATAGCCGTCACTGCTAAGCCTTTTTAATAAATCCATGGTATAACTGCTAATATTTTTATCGGAGTCCAGAAGTGTACCATCCATATCCATAACAATTAATTTTATCTTATCCATAATAATCCCCCATGCCGTGTTTTGTATGGTATAAATAATATAATTTCCAACCTATTCTTTATTCCATTATTAATATGCTTTTATCTTGTAACTATATTTTACACCATTTTATATAATCTATCCATGCAATATTTTTTAAATTTCATTTAAAAAGGATGTGCAGCCAGCATGGCTTACACATCCCATAATTATTTATATTATAAATAAATTTTCTTATAAACTCTCAACTGCAGCCCGTTCTATTGCAAGCCCCCTGCTGTATTTCTTAATAAAATCATCAAATCCTTTTACATCTGCTGGGTCTGGCTGTTCTACTGAACCTGTAGTACCTGCAAATACATTGGCCTTAAGGTAATCTTCAAGTGATTCCCCGTCCTTTTTATTAGCCATATAAGATGCAAGGATGGCCATTCCCCAGGCACCGCCTTCACTTGCTGTATCCATTACAGATACAGGTGCATTCATTGCAGCTGCTAAAATCTTCTGGCATACACCTTTTGTTGTAAAAAGACCGCCATGGCCATATATAGAATCAATCTTAACATCTTCTTCCTTCAACAGGATATCAAGCCCTGTCTTTAATGCACCAAATGCAGTATAAAGAGTAACTTTCATAAAGTTAGCAAGTGTGAAATTGCTATTTACTTCCCTTGCAAATACAGGCCTGCCTTCTTCAAATCCTGTTACATGCTCACCTGAGAAGTAATTATAAGCAAGAAGACCGCCGCCATCTTTATCACCTTCCTGTGATTTCTTATAAAGCACTTCATAAATATCGCCTTTATCAATATTGCATCCAAAACAGTCCGCAAATTCTTTAAAAAGATTCATCCATGCATTTATATCTGATGAACAGTTATTACAGTGCACCATTGCTACAGCATCACCTACAGGTGTAGTAACAAGGTCAATCTCACGATGTACATTCTTAAGTGGTTTTTCAAGGACTATCATTGCAAATACAGATGTACCTGCTGATACATTACCTGTACGTACTGCAACACTGTTTGTAGCAACCATTCCAGTACCTGCATCTCCCTCTGGAGGACAAAGCGGAATACCTCCCTTAAGGTTTCCAGAAACATCCAGAAGCTTTGCTCCTTCTTCTGTAAGGATTCCTGCTTTTTCACCTGCTGTAAGCACCTTTGGTATAATATCATAAAGCTTCCAAGAAAATCCCTTATCTGCAACTGCATTATCAAACTTAGCAACCATATCTGCATTAAACTGCTTTGTTGATGAATCAATAGGGAACATTCCTGATGCCTCTCCTACACCAAGGACTTTCTCCCCTGTAAGCTGCCAGTGGATATATCCTGCGAGTGTTGTAAAATATGTAATATCCTTTACATGGTCTTCACCATTTAAAATTGCCTGGTAGAGATGTGCAATGCTCCAGCGCTGTGGAATATTAAAACCAAATAACTCTGTAAGCTTGTCTGCTGCTTCTTCTGTAATAGTATTTCTCCATGTACGGAAAGGCACAAGAAGCTTATCCTCCTTGTCAAATGCCATATATCCATGCATCATTGCGCTAAAACCTATTGAACCAACTGTTTCAATAGTAACACCATACTTATCTTTTACATTCTGTGCAAGCTGGGAATAGCAGTCCTGGAGTCCTCCCCAGATATCATCCAGGCTGTAAGTCCATACACCATTCTCATATTTGTTTTCCCAGGAATGGCCGCCAATGCCTATAAGATTGTTTTTATCATCAACAAGGACTGCTTTAATCCTTGTTGAGCCAAATTCAATACCAAGTGCTGTCTTGCCATTAATTATAGCATCTTTCATTTTATCCTCCATTCTGTGTATATACACATTTAATATATTCTGTTATCTGTAAACAATATTTCCAAGCATAAGGTCACGCTTAAATCCAGGTATTGTTGTATCTTTGTTAATTACTACTGCCTCAATTCCCATCATTGCAGCCCAGTCACACATCTGCTCTGCTGTAAGGTCATATGTAAATGCAGTATGATGTGCCCCACCCGCAAGAATCCATGCTTCTGAACCTGTATAGAAATCTGGTTCAGGTGTCCAGAAGTTTGTAGCTGTAGGCAGTTTTGGCATAGGTTTCTCTGTCTGGCGGCAGTTTACCTCATTAATTATAAGACGGAAACGGTTTCCAAGGTCAATAAGTGATGTTGCAATTCCATGTCCATCTTTAGATGTAAATACAAGCCTTGCAGGGTCTTCCCTGTCACCCATTGAAAGAGGCTGGCACTTAATCTGTATAGGGCTTCCTGCAATAGATGGGCAGATTTCAAGCATATGTGCTTCAAGGATACCCTCTTTGCCAGGTACCATATTATATGTATAATCTTCAAGCATAGATGTACCCTTTGCATCCTTCATGCCTGCTGTCATAATTTTCATAAGGCGCACCATTGCTGCAACTTTCCAGTCACCCTCTGCACCAAATCCATAACCCTTTTCCATAAGCCTCTGGATAGCAAGACCTGGAAGCTGCTTTAAGCTGCCAAGGTCACCAAAGTGTGTAACTATTGCATGGTAGTTCTTCTCCTTTAAGAAACGTTCAAAACCAATTTCAATCTGTGCCTGTACAGCAACATGCTTTTTAAACTCACCTGCATCCCTTCCCTCAAGAAGTATCTCATATTTATCATAGTATTCATCAACAAGTGCATTAATATCTGGTTCTGTTACAGCGTCTACACATGCTGCAATCTCATTTACAGGATAAGCATCTACTTCCCAGCCAAATTTCAGCTGTGCTTCAACTTTGTCACCCTCTGTAACTGCAACATTCCTCATATTGTCCGCAACACGCATTACCCTTATATGGCTGCTCTCAATAATACCTATAGCTGTATGCATCCATGAACCAATACGGTTCTGTACATTTTCATCACTCCAGTGTCCAACTACTACTTTACGTTCAATCCCCATACGGGTAACCATATGGCCATATTCCCTGTCACCATGTGCTGCCTGGTTTTCATTCATAAAATCCATATCAATTGTATCATATGGTATCTCCTGGTTAAACTGTGTATGTAAATGAAGCAGAGGTTTCCTGTATTCCTGGAGACCTATTATCCATGACTTAGCAGGTGAAAATGTATGCATCCATGTAATCACACCTGCACACTCTTCATCCATATTAGCTTCATTAAAGGTTTTTCTTATAAGCTCATTTGTAATAAGGGTTGGCTTCCATACAACTTCAAACGGAAGATTGCCTGACTCATTTAAAGCTGCAACAATTTTCTTTGAATGTTCTGCAACATTTGCCAGGCACTCATCTCCATATAAATCCTGTGAACCTGTACAAAACCAAAACTTGTAATTTTTCTGTAAATCCATATCTCTCCTCCATTCTAATAATAGTTCTATTGTGCTTATATACTGCTTGCTGGGTTATAAACCATTAATATAAACTTACCACATTTGAAGCTGGATGTATATACTTTTTTCTAAAATAATTTAAATAATTATTATAAACTATAATTACAGTTTATAATGCTATAAAATTACCAGCAGAACTGGCATGTAATGCTGGCACAAATATAAATTTCTGTACCTTTAAAAATTAAAACAGCCCTGCTGGTATTTATCTGGCTTAGCCAAAAAATATCCACAATACCTGTGGACAGGCATTGGCAGCTTACTTAATGAAGTTAAAATATTAACGTGTAAATTCCTTGCCTGTAAGCATCTGGAAAGCTTCTTTATATTTTCCTGTTGTCTTCTCTACAACATCATCTGGAAGCTTATAACCACTATCCGGATTAGCTTTAAGCCAGTCCCTTACATACTGTTTATCAAATGAAGGCTGTCCCTGTCCAGGTTTATAACCATCAAGAGGCCAGAACCTTGAACTGTCTGGTGTAAGCATTTCATCGCCAAGAACTACATTACCATTCTCATCAAGCCCAAATTCAAACTTAGTATCAGCAATTATTATTCCCTTTGATAAAGCATATTCTGCACACTTTTTATAAAGTGCTATTGTACAATCCATAATTTTCTTTGCATATTCTTCACCTTTTCCTGGAAATTCTTTATCAAGAATCTTAACACTTTCTTCAAATGTTATATGCTCATCATGGTCTCCAAGGTCTGCTTTTGTTGTAGGTGTATACACTGGTTCTGGCAGCTTGTCTGATTCTTTAAGCCCGTCTGGCAGTTTTATACCACATACAGTACCACTTTCCTTATAGCTCTCCCAGCCACTTCCAGTAATATATCCACGTACTATACACTCTATAGGAAGCATTTTCAGTTTCTTGCACAGCATACTGTTTCCATTGAACTTTTTACTTCCAAAAAATTCTGGCATATCCATGGCATCTGTAGAAATCATATGGTTAGGCACAATATCTTTGGTAAATCCAAACCAGAACTTAGACATCTGTGTAAGTATAGCACCCTTATCTGTAACTTCATTTTTAAGTATTACATCAAATGCTGAAATCCTGTCTGTCGCAACAATAACAAGGCTGTCCCCGTTATCATATACCTCACGTACTTTACCTTCCTTAACTGGTGAAAATTCTTTCATAATTAACCTCCGCTTTCTGTGTATATTCTTACCTGTAAACGTATTTTACGCTATAAGGGATATTTTGTAAAGACCAGGACGTACTGGAAAATTAAAATTTATGTCCAGTCCAGATAACCAAATGGTTTTATTGGTGATATTGTCTGATGATAATATATGTCTAATAATATGCAATAATGAAAATGCCCACAATTTTATCTGATAAATATATAGAATTATATTGAACAAAATGTATAAGTGTCTTTGCTGGTTATAATGTATCTTCCTTGACTTTTCCATACGACAGATACAAAAAAATATCCGAATGGCTTATCGTCAGATAAACCTTCCGGATATGTAAGTCCAGCCTTTCTAAGATTTAAGATAATTATTCAATCCAGTATGTCTCATCATTGTAGTTCTGAATGTAACATTTAGGCGGAGTTTGCTTTATCACTTGATAAACATTAAAGTAATCTGGATACGGACTGATAAGTCCCATTATTGAAAAACCAAACAAAAAACCATTCCAAGACTTCCAAGCAGCAGGGT
Source organism: Lachnospiraceae bacterium (assembly GCA_009774235.1). GTDB lineage: Bacteria > Bacillota > Clostridia > Lachnospirales > Lachnospiraceae > Butyribacter. The sequence goes on along the minus strand of VSNJ01000074.1, from coordinate 3,165 downwards.
TAAACCAAAACAGCACAATAGGCACAATCCCTAATAACAAAGGAAGTAAAGACATCAGGATAAATCTCCATTTTTTCAATGGATAAGATACCAAAGCAACAGCGGCAAAAGACTTTAGATGAAACCCTATATAAACAGTTGCGTTTGCAGGATATACAATAGCGTGTAACCATTCATGGACAATCAATCCAATAAAACCAGCAATAAATCCAATAACAAAAAATACAGGGGATATAATCCTTTCTCCAGCAAGAAAAGTTTTAAGAAAAATGGATAAAAAAATCACAGTAAATGGAACAACTGCAAATGGCAATGCTTTTATCATCATTTCTTTCATTGTAGCAGGCAATACCATTTTCTTTGCTCTACAATCCAGATTTCCTTTTTGATAATCTGCTATTTCACTATTGATTATACCAATCCATTTTATGTGTGACATTAAAATCTTCCGCTCCTTTAAAATTTGTATTCACCTTTTGTAACTAATTATAGCATAAAAATGCAAAGATTTCTACTATCTATCCCAAATGCCTATTCTTTTTCTTCGTAAGATACAGGCTTTAGGAATGTAAAAAGCCTTGTTTTATTTCTGTAAGAAAACACAGTGGGCAAGAAGTTTCCCTATACCCATTCACCCAGGAAACTTCACTAACTTTCCTGGATATTTACTTAATGTTATAATTACAACTTTGCAATTATTCAGATAAGAAAAAAGACTGCACTGCTTTTTCAAGATAATACTGGTCATATACTCCCATAGTTTCCCTTGATGAATGCATTGCAAGCACAGGCACTCCAATATCAAGCATTTTTATAGGAAGATTTACAACAGCTACAGCTCCAAGAGTGCTGCCTCCTGCGATATCTGACCTGTTAACATACCTCTGGAATGGTATTCCTTCTTTACTGCAAATCTGTATTAATGACCCAAGTACCTCCAAATCACTTGCATACCTTTCATTTATAGCAGTCTTTATAGCAAATCCTTTGTTCATATAAATTTTATTAGTTATATCACTTTTTTCTGGACAGTTAGGATGTATTGCATGTGCAACATCAACTGAAAGCCCTTCCGAAGCAGCAAGCCCGCACCAGAACATTTCACGGTCCAGTCCCATATTCTCATATATCCTCTCAATAACTGAACGTGTAATTACTGAACCCGCACCTTGTTTCGTACTGCTTCCTACTTCTTCACTATCATATAGCATAACTATATCCAGGCTGTCATTACACATCCCTGATATAATGGCACTTATACAGGCTTGTACAGAAGTAAGGTTATCAAGCCTTCCTGCACTAAAAAGACTATTATCTGCTCCTAACAGCAATGGTTCTTCTACAGGATAAAGACATAAATCATATCCAAGAATCTTATCTGTACAAGTTTCAAGTTCTGATGCAATAAGACTTAAAATAATATTCCCATTATTGTCTTCTGGTACAGTACACATAAGTGGAAGCATATCTTTCTGCCTGTTTAATTCAACTCCTTTATTAACATCCCTGTTCATGTGGATTGCAAGATTTGGTATAATAAATAAAGGTCTTGCCAGGTTTACCAGCCTGGTAACTGGCTTTATAGCACTATCACTTTCAAGCACCACTCTTCCAGCAGCTGAAAGCGGTCTGTCAAGCCATGTATTTAAAATTGCACCTCCATATACATCAACATTGCATTTTACATAATTATTTTCTATTATTTGTGATGATGGTTTTAATTTAATACATGGAAAATCAGTATGTGCTGCTGCCAGCCTGAAACCTGTCCCATTCCATCCCTCCCCAATAGTAAACGCCGCAAGCGAAGAACCATACAGCCTGGCAACATACCTGCCTCCGCTTTCAAGCTTCCACTCCTCATCAAACGCAAGTTCTTTAAAACCACTCTCTTTTAATTCATTTAATGCATATTCCGTTGTATGGTATGGTGATACAGATGCCTTTATCCTTTCTGCAAGCCTTCCCATAATTTCATTAATATCTATATTTTCTATCATTATAATATACCTCTTTTTAATTATATAAATTATTAATCCAGGATTTCATTAAGAAGATTGTCCATACTATTATTATCCAGCCCAAATCTTTCCTGTACTCCCGCTTTCATAACTTCATATAGCGCACAATCTTCTTCCCCGTCCTGGCTGTACCAGTCATTAGAATGTTCAATTATATCCGTTTTATATTCCTTTCATTACTACCCTCATTTTTTATAATTATTATTTATAAAACACCATATTGCAGTTGCATTATACCACAACCATCCATCTAAAACTACATATTACAGAAAAAAACAACACATGCACATCCTACACTATTAAACTTTTCGTCTAAACAAATTTGAGTTTCCTTATTTTTTAATACACAAACATTCTGGCGCTGGCAAGTTCCAAATGTTTACCAGCAAAAAACCATGTTTGTAACATGGCTTTGCATGTATTGCACTTGGATGGGATACACAGTGGTGTATAAAATCTGAAAAAACCAGATTTAAGCACCAGTGCCCCATAAACTGCTTTTTGGTAAAACATTTAGAACTTATTAAAGTAATATAGTCTTTGTGTAATTTAAAAAATGGGGAAAATCAAATCTAAACAAAATATTGCCATAAAACTAAATAAGAAGTATACTTAGTAATATAATATTTTTTACAACTCCTATGTAACATATCAATTAATATGAAAGGCAAAATAATATGAAGAAAAAAACAATTATAATTAGCAGTATTATTATATTAGCTATCTTAGCTAATATATGGATATTAACCCGTCCAAAACCATTAGGCAATATAAATTATTCTGCTGCTAAACCAGCAACAAATAATTCTAATATTCTATTTCCAGGAAAAACAGGTGAAAAAATAAAATTTTCTTTTGAGTCAGATATAAAAAGCGGAAACTTAGATATTGAACTAACTGACTCAAAAGGAAATGTTGTATATAACTTAGGTAAAGCCAGAAAATTAGTAACATATTATACATTAGAAAACACAGATACATACAAATTATCTGCAGATTACTCTGGTTTTACAGGATACTTTAAAATTAAATTTTATTCTGTATAATAAAAAATAAACATAAATTTGTATTATATTAACGTGAGTTCGACAAAATAAAAATCCATAAGCAAGGTTCTATGGTATAATTTAACTGACAATTAAAA
>VSNJ01000073.1 GCA_009774235.1 Lachnospiraceae bacterium | reverse complement strand
ATAATGTTATTCTTGTAAAAATATAAGATAGCTTGAAATAAACATATGAAAATGATATTAATATATTTAGAAGCAAAAGAGATGCCAGTTATGAAAATATAAGAATATTCACTTAGTGATATTTTTGAAAAACACTTGTTACTTTTAATTCCATTCTATATTTTTTCATATGAGAAAAGTTTTCAAGAATATAACAACAATAAACAAAAATTAAAAGAACTAGAAACAGAGTACCAATATATTTTAATAAAACTTGATAAACTGGAACAGGAAGGAATAATTGGTGCATTTGATAAACGGACAATTATAGAACTTTCTAATGATGTTGTTAAAGAACTTACAAAGAAATATAAAAATGTGCAGAAAGGTATAGGTGATATTATGGGAGGAGCACTTATTGAAACAGAAGCAAGGGTTATTGTATAAAACAAGGCTTAGAACAGGGCATAAGTGATACAAGGAATAAAATAGCACTTAAAATGCTGGAAAATGGTAAACTGGCTATTGAAGAAATTGCAGAGTATTCAGGGCTTAGTATTACAGAAGTAGAGAAACTTGCAAAGCTTTAATTTTATTAAAATCCGTTTAAAGGTGTATTTCTTAAGAGGTTTAGTATATTAGCAGGAGCCTGGTCTCTTGCTAATATACCACAATACGTTTATTAGTCCGGTCTGTAAGCAGTAAATTAAGATTAATTACAACCTTAGTTGGAATTTTGTTTTGGTTTGCCAGTAAGCAGTTAGTTTTTACGTAAAGTTACAGCATTGGCGGCTTTACGTTTTTTATCATCATTAATTGCAGCATAGTGTTTTTTTGTGGTGTTGACATCATTGTGTCCTAATACATCAGCTACAAGATATATGTCACCCGTCTGGTGGTATAGTGCTGTGCCATATGTACTTCTTAACTTATGTGGTGTAATATGTTTAAATGTAGTTACCTGGCTTGCATAGTCTTTTACAAGGTTTTCCACTGCCTGTACAGTTATGCGGCGTCTTTGTATAGAATAGAAGAGTGCATGTTTATGACCTTCTTTAGGGTCAATGGTACGTCTTGAAAGCTCTATATAATTCTTAAGGGATTCTGCAACTTCATCCCCAAAATACACATATTCTTCCTTGCCACCTTTACGTATAATCCTTATTCTGTTTTCCCTGAAATCTACATCTTCAATATTTAACCCAACACATTCAGAAACACGTATTCCTGTTCCAAGAAAAAGTGTAAAAATAGCAATGTTTCTTAGTTTGTTTTTTTCGTAATATGTTTTTTTAATACCACTAAGGTTATTGCCTCCATGTTCAACCAGTTCTAAAAGTTCAGCGACTTCATCTGGGTCAAGCCGTATTATTTCCCGGTCATGCAGTTTGGGCATATTTACGACAACAGTTGGGTTATTTTTTATCATATCCCTTTTTTGGTAATAGAGATAGAAACTACGTAAAGATGCCATTTTACGGTGAAGCCCGCGTTCATCATTAGTATATTTCTGGCCATCATAATAGTATAACTTAAGGTATTCCATGTATTCTTCAATGTCTACAGGTTCAACCATATCAAGATGTGTAAGGTTTATGTCTTTTATTTCTGTATTTTTTAATACAGGGTTTTCAGAAACAAGAAACCTGAAAAATGTCCTTATATCATATGCATAGCCTATACGTGTCCTGGCAGATGTTGAAGGTTCAATGCCACGGAAATAATCTTTACAAAATCCTGGCATTTCACGCAACAGGTTACGTAGTTTTTGTGTATTCTGTTGTATATTTTGCTGGTGGTAAGTTTCATTATTTGATGTTCCCATATAAAAATCCTCCATAAATTCTAAATTGTTTGTAAGCAACAAATTTTTGCCAACAGGCAATACAGATTGTGGATTTCTTTTAGTTTTTGATGTTATTGGTTGTGTATAAAAGGATTAAAGGAATATTCTGTTACTTGTAAAAATTTTCCAAAAAATACCCCTATCTATTTGATAAACTGGAGTTTATCCAAGAGATATAAAAATACCCCCATAAAATTTTTAATTATCTCCCGCCCTGTATAGCTTATTTATCATTACAACTTTTCCTGCTTTCCGCCAGACTGGCTTGATATTATTTTCTTAAGTTCAGCAATGTCTGCACCAGACAATTTTTGTTCTGCCAGGTATGCTGTGATAAAGTTAGAAACCGAACCATTGTACAACTGGTTTAGCAAAGCCTGTGTTTCGATATCCTGGATTTTTCTTTTGGTGACATTGGCCCTGCATATAAAACCAGGATCTTCCCTTATTATAGCACCTTTATCTATAAGGCGTTTTATTACTGTATAAGTAGTATTTTTCTCCCAGCCGATATATTCCTTAATAATTTTTGCAATATCTTTTGCAGCTAAAGCTTTATTTGACCACAGCAGCTCCATTACGTTTAATTCTCCTTCATGCAGCCGGATTTCCCCCATTTTATTATACCTCCTCCTAAAGTTCCTGCCTGCCAGAAATGGCCTTTGGTGTACCAGAACTTCCGCCTTATAGTTTTGTGCTATACAGCTGTACAGCCTGAAAGACCTTTTAATAAAGATATATATATTCTACTATTGGAGTTAAAAAGTGTCAATACAAAAAATAAAATTAATTAATATTCTACATATGTAAATTTGTATTCTACCCAGATAGCATGAGTATACTATGATAGTCTGAAATAATTGTAAAATTCATTTTAATAATTCTACTGATGTAGATGATGTTTCCAGACAAGCTTTATTTCCATATAATATAAAAAATACTATATAAGGATTAATTATTATGTACATTTTATTTGGAGTATTAATATTTATATGTATACTTTGTTTTATACTCTTTCACTGGAGAAAAAAGAGAATAATCTGTAAAATATGTGAAATACAATTACAAGAGAAAGTATGCCTTTTAAATAGAATTATGGAACCATTTGGTTTCTGTTATTCCCCATCACAGGATATTATCACATCAAGGGTTGATGCGTGGCAGAGAAAATATGGTTATTGTTCTTTATATGATAAAACAGCAGTACATTTTTCAATGGTATTTGACTGTGAACCAGTTTATTTTAATTATGATAACCGTACATGGATGTTTGAATTCTGGAAAGGCCAGTATGGAATAAGTGCTGGCAGTGAAATTGGCATATATTACGCAGACAGGATTTTAAGCCCATGGGAATATGATAAAGCACTCTTCCACAGTGTGTCCGACAGAGAACTTTTATCCATATCTATGACTACATTTTATAAAGGTACACCACTTTTCACCGCAAAACAGCCACATTGGTGGCTGACAGGATTTTGTCCTGGAAGATGCTGTGAACCCGGAAATCTTGTAATCCATGTTTCTATTACATTCAAATGTGAAACAATGATGTACTGTTTCCTTCAAAGCCTGCTACAATGCGGTTATATAAAATGCGGCGTTACAGTGTGTGATATGACAGCATGTTTTACAATATCAAAGCCATGTTCAGCACAGCCATGTTGTAAAAGGTGTTGTAAAGCCAGATGGGCACAATTTAAAAACAGGCTTTTTTGCAAATTGTATATGTGGGTGACAAAGCCATTTGAATGTACACTTGATAAAATATTATATTTATATTATTTCCTTCCATTTGTATTCAGGCATATGTTATGCATGAAGAAAAACAGGAAGCAAAAATTCCATAAACCCCCAAGAAAGGAAAGGCGCATAAATGGGATTTGAAAGCCGTATACAGAAGACATACAGGGATTCACTAAACCTCCCTCTGAAACCGTCTTCCAGGTATGCTGTTTTTAGCGACTGCCACAGGGGAACAGGCAAGGCAAATGATAATTTCCTACAGGATGAGTATCTTTACCTTGCTGCCCTGCGTTATTATTTCCAAAGAGGATTTGCTTATATAGAATTAGGTGATGGTGATGAGTTGTGGGAAAACCGTTCTATGAAATCCATTAAAAAAAACCACAAACAAAGCTATGAAATGCTTTCTATGTTTTATATGCAAAAACGTTTTTATGGAGTCTATGGAAACCATGATATAGTTAAAAAATATCCAAAGTTTCCTAAAAAGTATTTTAATTCATTCTATTGTGATAAGGTACTTTGTGATAAACCACTCTGTCCTGATGTCCAGTTTTATCCAGGGATTATTTTACATGATACCCTTAAAGGACATGAGATATTTATGACACACGGGCATCAGGCAGATATACTTAACAGCACTTTATGGCCTCTTGCACGTTTTATGGTACGTTATATATGGAGACCATTAGAATATCTTGGTGTACACGACCCTACAAGTGCTGCCAAAAACAACACAAAAAAGAAAAAAACAGAAAAGATACTTGCGGACTGGGCAATAAAGAATAATTATATAATGATTACAGGCCATACACACCACCCTATGGCTGGTTCTAAGGGGTCACCATACTGTAATACAGGAAGCTGTGTACATCCAGCAGGTATTACAGCTATAGAAATAGAAAGGCGTAATATTACCCTTGTGAAATGGTCAGTAAGTACAAAAAGGAATATGAACTTATTTGCTTCCCGTGAAATTCTTGGAAATACAATGCCAGTCGATTCTTTTTTTTAACTATAATAATATATTACTAAAGCAGTTAAATACTGGTGCTTTTACAAATTAAAAAGAAACCAGGCCGTGTTCCGTTGCTCTGATACGGAATATCTAGCTTATTGGTTATGGTAATTTTAAAATTTTACAAGAAAAAGAAGCTGCACACTAATTTTTAGTGTGTCAGCCCCTTTTTAACCTTATCAAGTAAGTCCATCTCCACCGTTTATGTTTCTGAAACATAGAAAAGGGAGATTTACTTGTTCCAGTGGCAGCATAAGCTCCCACGAGAACGCTGTGGTAGCAGTTATAAGGTTATAAACAAGTAGCAGAGCGGATTGTAAATATCCACTTGACTAATAATATTAATTTGCAGATGTTATAAATCCCTGTTAATTAACAAGTTGTTTTAAGCCATTCCATACCTGGATAAGGTTCACTTGTCCTGATAAACCATTCAATACAATCTGCTGCTAATTTTACATTATGTATTGTATATTTCTTTAAAATTTCAGATTGTCCATCACTACATTCTATTGGTGATACTTCTTCTGAGTTTAAATAATTTATATCAAAAGAAGAGTACCATATATTATTTATATCATCTACTATCTGGATAGCAATCCATTCACCAGTGCTTTCCAAGGTAAGATATTTACAACAATCTATTTCACCATCTGGGTCTAAAGAAAGATACAAACTTTTATACTTTTTATTACGTACATTTTCTATAATTTTCTGTATGCCTTTTTCTGAAATATCTTTAATTAAATACTTTTCTCCTGTAAAAAAGGCTTTACTAGCAAAACGGATACAAATGTCCATACTGGTACATTCTGTAAATTCCTTTTTTGGAAGAATTTCTTCTTTTACCATAATTTGTGCCTCCTTTTATAATTACTATGCTGTTTGTATACATATTTTCCCTCCTGGCTATTCTATAGTATATTTTAAAATTTAAAAATGTACAAATTTATTAGCTGTGAAGCTGCTGTTAATTACTATGGATACAGATATAACCTGATATTTTTTATATATTATCAATAATATACTTATGAAAATTAATTATACTTTAGTATACAAGTCCATGTCAATGTCTTAATATTTTTTTAGTTTTTTCATCTTTTAAATTATATAGAAATTGTATTACTCTGGCAATCCAAAATAATTACGTACTAAAAAATGGGGAAGCTTAAGCTTAATAAGAAAGATAATTTTTGTATATTGTATTACTTTAACCTCAGCAAGCCGGTAATGTGGATTGTAAATATCTTTTGATGTACAATTTACTGATATTATTAAAAACTTATAGAAATTAAATAGCCAGATTATAAAAGTTATGTTATAATCCTAAATAAACAAATTTATAAAACGGATAATTAATTTATGTATACACTAATAGTAAATTATTAATAAAAGGAGAAATAAAGTATGGCAGATACAGTGAATATTTATAAAGCAGACAATTCAAGATATGAAAAAATGACATATAATCCTGTAGGAAAAAGTGGATTGAAATTTCCTGCCATATCACTTGGGCTGTGGCATAATTTTGGAAGCAAGGATAACTATGATAATATGAAACAGATGTTAAGGACTGCTTTTGACTCTGGTATAACACAGTTTGACCTGGCGAATAATTATGGTCCTGTATATGGAAGTGCAGAGAATAATTTTGGAAAAATACTAGAGGAGGATTTCCGCCCTTACCGTGATGAACTGGTTATTACTACAAAAGCTGGTTTTGATATGTGGGATGGTCCATATGGTAATGGAGGAAGCAGAAAGTACCTGATAGCAAGCCTTGACCAGAGCCTTATACGTATGAAACTTGACTATGTTGATATCTTCTACCATCACTGTATGGATAGAGATACTCCGCTTGAAGAAACCATGCAAGCATTAGCAGATATTGTAAAAAGTGGAAAAGCACTTTATGTAGGCATTTCTAATTATGATAAAGAATATACTGGAAAGGCATTAAATATTTTAAATGAACTTCATTGTCCATTTATTATTAACCAGAGACGTTATTCAATTTTTGACCGTACAATTGAACAAGATGGTGTAAAAGAATTCTGTTACAATGCAGGAATAGGAATTATTGCATTCAGCCCGCTTGCGCAGGGAATGCTGACAGATAAATATCTTAATGGAATTCCAGAAGACAGCAGGATTGCAAAGGACCACCGTTTTCTTCGTAAGGATGATTTAACAGAAAAAAGACTTTTACAAATTGCAAAATTAAACAATATTGCTAAAAAGAGAGGACAAACCCTTGCACAAATGGCACTTTCATGGATTCTCCGTGATGGTAAAGTATGTTCTGTTCTTATTGGAGCGTCAAAACCCGGACAAATTCTTGAAAATATTTCTGTTGCAGAACATTCATTTTTTACAGAAGAAGAAATTAAAGAAATTGATAAAATATGCAGCCAGGAATAATAGCATCTTATATAATAATAGTATCCTATATAAAAAATATTGGTTATACTTTTTAGTAAATAAAACGAGGAAATATTACTAGGAATATTTCCTCATTTTATTATTAATTAAGAATATCTTTCCTTATAATTTTTAAAATATGTGTGAACCTGCTGGATGTTAAGATTATAAGTATCAATTAAATGTCTGGTAATTTCCTCAAAATCCATTCCAATATCTACACAAATTTTAATTGTACCAAGTATACCTTCTTCCCTGCCCTATTCTCTGCCTTCTTCCATTTCTTTAAAATCCTAGTGAAACGTTTACTGTACTGGCACTAACATTACCAACTATTTGTGCAATTTCTTTAACAGAATAATTACTGTATAAATCTATAGTTTCTTTTATTATTACTGCCAATAACCATTTATTGCTAAAAGCATTTTTAAAATGTTCATCATATGTTATATCTATAAAATTATTATTTAATGCTACATTAGTATTGTGCTCCTGTTTGCTACTTTTCATATTCTCCATATTTTACATCTATTTCTCTCTCCTATTCTATTTTCCTAATTCTAACATATTATTTTCCTGGTATCAATAATTAAAAAGAAACCAGGATTATCTTATTATAATATTAAAATAAGAAAAACTCCCTGCTTAAAAGCAGGGAGGGAATAAATAATTACACTATTTAAAGGAATATATTTTACTGGTTAAGTATTGGCAGGCCATTTTCATCCCACTGTACAGTACGTATTCTTGCACTTCTGCATGGGTCATAAAGAGGGTCTTCTGTTCCATAACCACAGTTTCCTTCATAACACTCTTTTGAACGTGAATGGTATACAAAAATGTAGTTTCCATTCTCATCTTTTGTAAATGAATTGTGTCCTGGACCATATTCGTCAATTAAGTCTTCAGAAGTTAGTGCAGGTGTTTTTTGTTTTGTCCATGACTTGATATCCATAAGGTCTGCTTTTTCGTCTGCATACATATATCCTATACAGTATTCAGGACCTGTTGCAGATGCAGAATATGCTACAATTACTTTTCCATCATGGATAAGTACAGATGGACCTTCATTTACCCTGAATGTAACACATTCCCAGTAATATTCAGGTTTTGTAAGAAGCATTGCCTTTGTAGTAGTTTTCCAAGGTTCGGCTGGGTCAGTTTCTGCCATATATAAGTTGGAATTGCCAACCTTTTGTGCCCATATTACATATGATTTTCCATTACATTCAAAATAAGTCATATCCAGTGAAAAACCAGTAAACGATATTGTATCTCCATTTGCTGCCTGGAATTTGCCTTTCTCTTCCCATTGGCCATTATAAGGGTCATCTCCTGTACACATAAGAACATGGCAGTTTATATCCCATACATTATTTGGAGAGCTGCTTGCCGCATAATATAGATACCATTTTCCTCCAATATAATGCATTTCTGGAGCCCAGATAAATCTATGTGATATTTTACTGCTGCTTTCATCCCAGACTGTTTTTTCCTCTGCTGTCTTAAGACCTTCAATAGTTTTGGCTTTCCTTAAGATTATTCTGTCATAACCATCTTTGTCCTTTGCGCCACGCATTGGATAAGATGCTGTAAAATAATAATAGCCATCTGGTCCTAATGTAATATATGGGTCTGCACGGTCAGCAATAAAGATTTCTGATTTTGTTCCTTTTGTTTCCATGCCTTCTCCTTTACTATCCTGGTATAACTGTGATATTTCTACATCATTTTTAGCACCCTGGTATACTTGTACTTCTCTTACAAATCCAGTGTATGTAACATCTGGATAGGAAGACTTTCCAATATATGCTGCCAGGTTATTTCCAAAATCACTGAATTTCATTTTTAATTTTGAACTTCCTACTTTTTCACCATTGAAATATCCAGTAATACTGTCTGGTGTAATTACTGTTACATAATGGTTCCATTCTGTTCCAGTAAAAGGTCCTTTCGTTCCTTTAGATGCTATAGATGCACTTATTCCTGTTTCTGTATTATAAGGGGCTTCTGGATTACGTGAATTTGTCATTACAGATTTCATACGTCCCTCAAGATTACTTGGGTTTAGTAACCAGTAATAAACAGGCATTGCTTCTTTTGTGCCTACGAACATTGCGCTTGTATTTACTGTACCACTGTAATTTTTCAGCCATATTGAAACAGTAAATGTATCCCTTCCTGCAAAAACTTTTTCTGGAAGTTTTATGTATCCGCCTTTTTCTAATAATAATGACTGGTTCTGCTGTATCTCTGGACTGACGTTGACAAGTTCTGCATCATTTCCATTCCCAGACTGGTCAATAAGACGTTTACCATCCTGGCTTGTATCCATATTATAATGTATCAGTTCTTTAACCTCTGTGTCAGTTACCTGCACAGCAGGTGATGATGGTGCTGGTTCTTGTGTTGTTTCTGGAACAGGCTGTCTATTGTTGGAAACTGTAACAACAGACTTTCTTGTAAAAGTACCATTTGATGTTTTAATCTTTGCCTGTATAGTTGCCTTTCCTTTTTTAACTGCTTTTACTATAACAGACTTTTTAGATTTTGCAGACAGTTTTACTACATCTTTTCCCTTTATAACAGACCATGTTACACTTTGGACTTTAGACTTTGATGTATTCTGTACTTTAAGCTGTGTACTGCTGCCTGGCTCCATGCTAAATTTTGCTTTGTTTAGTGTTACTGTTTTTTTGCCTGCCTGCACAACTGAAACTGATGCAGAAAATGGCAATACTGCCAGAATGGCAGCCAGTAACAGGGCAATCCATTTGTTTAATTTTTTCATAACTTATAGTCCTCCTTTTCTATAATACTATGTCCTATTATAGAAAAGGAAGACTATAAGTCCATGATATGTACTGTTATAGATTTGTCTTTTTCTGCTTTTTTCATTCTGTCTGGATTTAAAACCATTGTATAAATGTAGTTTTATCTGTATTATTATATGCTGCGTTTTTATAGAAATCTAGTGTTTTCTGGTTCTTGCTTCCTGTAAGAAGTATTATTTTATAACAGTTTTGCTGTTTTGCAATATTTCTGGCATATTCCAGACATTCCGAAGCTCTTCCACTACAATAAAAATACAACAACATATAGAAAAAGAACTATATTCAAATCTGTGTTATAACATTATATATACAAAAAAGATAACTGCAAATTCACAGTTGCCATACATATGCATAGAATAATAGTAAATACTGTGTATTAATAAGCGCAGAAATGAGGTAAATATTATGCCAGCTTCAATATGGTTACAACAGTCAGATAATATAGGATATTTCCGTGCAAATGTAACTTCAATAATTGCTTCAAGACCAGTTGCAGGTGCCAGAGTCCAGATTACAGATGAAAACAATCCTGGTGAAATAATTGAAGAAGTAGAAACAGACATTTCAGGCCAGACTGAACCCATTGAACTCCCTACACCACCTCTTGAATACAGTATGGAACCAGTTGCAGGACAGCCTTATTCAGTATATAACATAAAAGTATCTGCACCTGGTTTTGAAACTGTAGAAGTTTCAGGTGCAGAAATACTTCCAGGCCAGACTGCTGTACAGAATGTTTCTATGATACCTTTAGAAGAAGGTATTGGCGAAAGCGAGGAACTTTATGTAATACCACCACATACCTTATATGGTACTTATCCACCCAAAATAGCAGAAAGTGAAATAAAAGACACCCAGGAAACAGGTAATATTGTTTTAAGCCGTGTGGTAATCCCCTCTGGTGTCTGAATTCCATAACCTTCTTACACTTCCAGCATCCCATTTGGTATAGCTGTTACCTGTATAGTATATTTCTTTAGTAATATTATATACAGATGGTCTGTTTATCTTATGGCTGTTAAGCCAGCCAGCTATTTCATATGAAGTATATCCATTGTTTTTAAGTTCTTTAATTTGCTTTAATATCTCTATTGTCTGGTCTTCCTTAAGTACACGTATGCCATTCTCTATTTTTATACAATAACCATATGGTGCAGCACCACCGGTATATCCTCCCTGTGATTTAGCATACTGCTTTACTATAGATACCTTTCTTCCCAAATCTCTTGCATACCACTCATTAATAATATTTTTAAGTCCCATAGAAAAACCACCTGGCATATTATTAAAGCTGTCATAATCATCTGAAACCGCTACAAGCCTTATACCATATGCTGGAAAAACTTTTTCAGTATATTCCCCTGCAAGTATATAATTTCTGCCAATTCTTGAAAAATCTTTAACAACAATGGCATCTATTTTATATTGTACTATATCAGATATAAGCTTTTTCCATGCAGGTCTTTCAAAATCCATGCCTGAATAACCTGTATCAGCATATACATTTGCAAATTCCATTAAATTGTCTTTGATATATCTTCTAGCAATAATTATCTGGTTTTCTATTGTCAGGTCCTTATTATTGTTATGTTTTGTTGAAACTCTTGCATATATTCCCGCACGTTCTTTCATTAACAGCCTCCTATTAGTGATATTTTTTTCTTAAGTCTATTTTCTGTACTTTTTCAAATACATCCTTTGTAATTATAGGGGTAACTGCCCCTTCAACACGTATCCACTCATCTTTAGGAAGCTTTTTTCTTACAGGAAGTTTATAACTAAGCTTTTTATCTTTTCCCTGGATTATAACACCTGTATATATCTCATTAGATAATATACGTCTTATAGCAACAGGTGTCCATTCTGGCATTTTATTTTTGGCAAATGAAGTTGTATATTTACTATTATTCAGTCTCTTATATACAAGTGGTGATGGTATATTTTGCGAATTAAGTTTAGATGCTATTTTTTCAGCAGAATTTCCATCAATCCTCATATCGAAAATCTGGCGCACTACTTCTGCTGCCACCTGGTCTACAGCAAGTTTTCCAGGTGCATCTTCATGCCTTATATAGCCATATACTGCAAATGCGCCTATATATATGCCCTGTTTCCGTTTTGCTTCTTGCTGCCACCGCACTTTATTTGAAATATCACGGCAATAAGCATCATTAACCAGGCTCATTACAGGAATAAAAAGTGAATCTTCAAAAAAACCACTGCTGCTACTGTCATAATTATCACAAACTGCTATAAACCGTATTCCAAGCTGTGGGAAAATATATCTTATATACCTTCCTGTTTCTATATAATCCCTTCCAAACCTTGATAAATCCTTAACAATTATACATTCAATATTTCCAGAAAATACATTAGCAAGCAGGTCTTTTATTCCAGGTCTTTCAAATGTAATACCACTATAACCATCATCACACCATTCACCTGCAATTTCCATATCAATATGTTTACCTACAAACTCTTTTATCACCATACGCTGTCCTGAAATACTGTTACTCTCATTGTCTGTTTCTTTTGAAATACGCAGATATATGCCACATTTCATAGCAACGTCCTTTCTGCCTGGCATGGCTTAAAGTCTGCATCCCATCCCTGCTCCTGTTCCAGCATAAAAAGAGCCATGCATTCAATAAAACTTGCTGGCTCTTTCCCATTATCATAATGGCATGTTATTTCTTCTGTGAAATCCTGGATAACTTGCATACCATTTACAACTCCTGTTTTTAATTATATTATTCTTTAAATATACAATATATTACCTTTCTTCTATACTTTCTATAAATTCCTTTACCTCCTGCCATGCCTGCTTGGACTCTGGAAGCATGTCCATTGCCATCTGGAACACATGGAACATGCCATCATATATACTTATCTTTGTGTCACAACCTGCTTCTTTTGCTTTGTCCGCCGCATCAACAGAATCACTTAGAAGCATTTCAATGCTTCCAACCTGGAAAAGCATACGGGGCAGACCTTTGAAATCCCCAAATAATGGAGAAATATAGGGATTGTCAGGTTCATTAGTTCCAATATATTCACCATTATAAATCATGCTTTCACGTGTATTACCAAATAATGGGTCAAGTTCATAGTTTGTTTCATATGATGCACCAGATGCTGTGAGGTCTGTCCAAGGTGACATAAGGACAAGGGCAGCAGGCAGATTTATGTTATTATCACGCAAATACCCTGCAAGAGCAAGTGAAAGCCCGCCGCCTGCAGAATCGCCTGCAACTATTATATTATTACCATTATATCCAATATCAAGCAGCCATTTATATGCAGTAACTGCATCCTCTAAAGCAGCAGGATATGGGTTTTCAGGTGCAACACGGTAGTCAATAGTAAGTACCTTCATGCCTCCCCTCATGTCACTATAATATTTTGCAAAGCTTCTATAAGCATTCCTCATCTTTCCAATATATCCACCGCCATGCAGCTGTAATACAACACAATCTGACTTTACCCCTGGTGGTTCTAAAAATTCCATTTCAAAATTCTTCGTCTTAATTTCAAGTACAGAGTAACCAGAAGGACATCTCCATGGCGGTTCTACAAGCCTGCGCCTGAATGTGCCCTTTTTGATGCCAGGTCCTATAAGATGGTCAGATGTTGCAATACTTATTAATTCACGTACTATTTTTGCTTTTAAGCTGATATTATCTTTCATTGTTTACCTCACTATTTAGATATAAAATCTTTTCTTAAGTTCACTCTCTGCTTTTTTACCGCCTATTACAAGACAAGATGTAAATATAAATGCAGACATCCCAAATGACAACCATGGAAGCAAAGGTCCGTTTACACAGCCTGCCAGGTACAGCCCCATATGGAATATACTGGATATAAGGGCAAATATCTGTATTAAAAGGTAACTTTGCCAGTTCTTATAATTAATAAGCATACACATTAGTATTACAGCATCCATCAGAAGTATAATTAATGGAATACCTATATTAAATGACCATCCGCTAAATCCAAGCGCAAAATCTATTATAACTACAAGAAGCATGGCGCCCAGCATCTGCACAAATATTTTTACGATATGTCCATTACGTTTATTTACAGTATACTGGAGAGTAAGCACCAGATAAAACAATGCACCACCAGTAATAACAGACCACTTTATACCATAATAATTATAATAATTAATAACTATAAGGAATATTTCAAGGACTACTGCAAAATAAGTAATAATATTTATAGTCCTCTTTAACATCCTTGTCTTATTCCTGATATCAGGATATATATTTTCTGTACTACTTCCATCACCTGATAAAACCATGCCACAGAAAAGACATCTTGATGTTTCATCATTAATATCTATACCACACCGTTTACATCTATTCATAATACACCCCGTTGCTTTCTATTGTTACATTTACCCCATGTTCTGAAAGAAGGCTGAAAAATCTTCTTTGTATAGATACATCAGCCAGTGTTGATGTAAAGGTAAATACAAGCCTCCCATTATAGGAAACTACTGCACCTTTAATATTCTGCCCAGTTGATACAGATATCATAGAATAGAAATCTTTAATATAATCTTTATAAGCATCATCTATAGTTATATTACCTATATTAGTAAGTGTAGTAGTACCTGCTTTTGCAGAAGACCTGTACACAAACTTCATAGCAAGTTTTTTAATAAAAAATGGCACAAAACGCAACAAAATATTTTTCTGGTTAGATACATTATAGGAAAAAAGCTCTTCAAGATGTTCTTTATTTATCTGTCCCTTAAGGCTTTCCCTTATTTTTGCAAGTACTTCTTCAAATATATAATCATCTTTTTCAGTTTTAAAAAGTGCACTGACCATTACAAAAAAGTTCCTTGTAGTCATTGAATCAAAGTAAGGCCTTAAATTAACAGGTACACATACAACAACAGGCTTTGAAGAAGCTTGTCCATGCAGATATTCAGAATAAATTGAAAATGCCATAAGTCCTGTCAGATATTCATTTATACTAGCACCAAAGCTTTTACATGCCCTTTTAATTTCTTCTAATTGCATATATCCATGTATAACGCCAAGTTCACCTGCTGGAAGCCTCTCCCCCTTTACTTCTACAGCCCTTGCTGTCTTATAGCCTTTTGCGTGGCTTTTCTTGTAATTCTTAAGGTAACTATCTTCTGTATTAAGTGATGTAACATCTGAAAACCCTTCATCCATATTGCCACAAAGTCCAGGATGTTTAAGACGTAAATACTGGTACGTAAGTTCCCTTAGGAAATTAATACCACCCATACCATCAGCCAGTACATGGAATACTTCAAGGTTAATCCTGTTCTTATAGTATGTCACCCTGAAAAGATAATTATTATTAAGATATGGTTCAATATACCGGCATGGATAATCACTTTCCTCTTCAACAAGAGGAGGCATTTTATGGTTGGTTTCAAAATAATACCAGAACACTCCTCTTCTCATATGCACATTAAAAGTATCAAATTCAGGCAGAACCATATCAAGTGCTCTCTGCAACAATTTTTTGTCTATTTCCTCATGCAGGCTGACTGCTATCCTGTATACATTAGTCATTGTATGTGTAGCAATAGCAGGAAAAAGATTAGCCGTATTATCAAGCTTCTGCCAGCTGTTCTTTTTTGTGCTTTTGTATCCAGCCCGCAGGCGTTTTGCATCTTCCCTGTCTTGTCTTGCAGATGCCTTTTTACTATTACTCTTTTTCATTCTAATATAGCCTTTCCAACAATAATCCAATATTATCTGGTTATTATAACATGTTTTCCATTATATGAAAAGACCATCACACACCATCCCCCGAATTTATAATAGTCCATGATGGACCTCCATCAGACAGGAATGCTAAAAATTATTATGTAAGATATAAAGATTACATTAAAAATGTAGCTTCCAGTGAAATTTATGCAACATGGCCAGAAGCTACAATATTTGCTAACATACTTGCAATACAGTCAATAACACTTAACAGGGTTTATACAGAATGGTACCGGAATAAAGGTTATGATTTTACTATTACATCTTCTACTGCTTATGACCAGAAATGGATTCCTGGACGTAATATATTTGACAGTATATCACGTGCAGTTGATACAATTTTTGCTAATTACCTTTCTAAACCAAATGTAACACAGCCTTTATTTACACAATACTGCGATGGCAAGCAGGTATCATGCCCTGACTGGATGCGCCAGTGGGATTCTAAATACCTTGGAGACCAAGGATATTCTGCTATTGAAATACTTAGGACTTTTTATGGAAGCTCAATTTATATTAATACTTCTGAAGAAATATCAGGGGTGCCTGCCTCATGGCCTGGTTTCGAGCTGGTTATAGGTTCAAACAATAGTAAAGTTAAACAAATGCAGGACCAGTTAAATATTATATCAAGAGCTTACCCGCTAATTCCTAAAATTGCATCTGATGGCATATATGGACCAAAGACAGCTAATGCGGTAAAGGTGTTCCAACAGGTGTTTAACTTGCCACAGACAGGAGTTGTTGACTTCTCAACATGGTATAAGATTTCTGTTGAATACGTAAAACGGAGAAAAAGATATAAAATAAAAACAAGAAAACCAGCGGTTATTTAATAATTTTAAAAATAAACTGCTGGTTTTTAAATGCTACAAAATATTGCCAAAGCTCTTTAGTTATATATTAATATGTAATTTTAAATATTAATTTTTAATTTTTTCAACAAAGCTTTCTTTATTTCACCATTGACAGTCATTCCTTCATCACTCTGGAAATCCTTAATAGCGTTTTTAGTCTTTGTTCCATAGATGCCATCTTCTTTACCACATTTATATCCTAATTTATTAAGTTTCTTTTGTACTTTCTTTACTACTGAAGATTGGTAGTACTTAGAAAACTTTTTAGTATAAGAAGATGATGAAGAAGAAGTTTTGGCAGATGATGAATAAGGACAGACACCATTCTCATGTAAATGGGCTGGATATCCTCCACAGTGATAATGGTAACTACCTAACCCGCTTGCATTTTTGTTGTCACGGTGCCCACCTGAACTGTCTGTCCTTCCAGAGTGTGCAGCTGCATTGTAAGGAAATAGCAAAGCAAGGCACATAAACATAATTGCTATCTTTTTAAAGTGTTTCATATTTAATTCCCCCTTTGTGTAGTTTGAAATAGATAACAGACTTATTAAGGAGCGTGTGAATAATAAAAAGCTATAATTCAGGATAACCTCATAAAATTAAAAAAAGTATTAAATGCTACTTCTGTGAGTAATTTTTAGACTAAAATTTTTAAATTTTCAATTTTTTATTGCTAAAAAGTGCTTTGATAATGCTGATTTTATAAAATATTTATTTTATACGGTTATCCTGCCCATATTTGCTTTTAAAATATTTTTGTTTATGTTAGAATAGCGATAACGGGAGGATTCTTATGGGGGCTCAAAGAAAAATAAGTATAGGGGATGTATTTGAAAATTTGCAAGTGATTGAAAATCTTGGGTTAAAAAAATATTGCGGTAAAAACTGCACATTTTATAAGTGCAAATGCTTGAAATGTGGAAATACTATTGATGTTCCTATAAAAAACCTCGGAACAGCTCAAAAAGATTGTGGATGTGGTAGAAGCGAACCAAGAAAAATCATACCGTCAGGAGCAAAATATAACCATTTGACGGTTATTAAAATTGGTCATTGCGAAAAAGGCAGGGGATATTGGTATTGGTGTGAATGTGACTGTGAGAAACATACAAAGCTAGAAGTCCGGCGGGATATGCTTGTATCAGGAGAAGTTTCGAGCTGCGGATGCGTACATGACGAACTTTTTCAAAAAAATGTTAAGAAAGCATACAAAAAGAATTTTGTTCAAAATACAAATGTTCCTAAAATTACGCATGATAATTTACAATCCAATAACACTTCTGGAGTTAGGGGCGTTAGCTGGCATAAACGTATCAAAAAGTGGCAGGCAAGCATACAATTTCAAGGCACAAAATACCACTTGGGGTATTATGATGATATTTCCAAAGCAAAGGAAATTAGGAAAACTGCAGAAATAGAATTACATAAAGATTTTTGGAAATGGTATTCTGAAAATTTCCCAAATGAATACAAAAAAAATCGCAAGAGAAAATAAATGCTATATTTTGCGTTTTAAGACATTCTATTTTCTCTTGCCATTATATTATTATTAAATAAATTTTGGGGCGAATGCTCAAGAATGAGGGTATAATAAACCTAATAGTTAATTGCCTGTAAATAACTATATTGGACTTAAATGTCACTTGTCAAAAAATGGATGCTATACTTATCTTTTTTAACGACGTTTCCTGCCACCAGAAAAATTTTCAAACCATTCAATAAAATCCCCTGTTTCTACATGCTTCTCTGCCTCTTTGCGGATTTTTACAGCATCATCTTTATTTTTATAACTTCCTAACCAGTAATTTTTGCCTTTTACACCGATCTGCGCCCACCAGCTGTTCCTAATTTTTTGGACACCAGTTATACCAGATGTGTTATTAACACGTTTTCTAGTGCTAGAAAACCATTCAGTAAAATCCCCTGTTTTTAAATGCTCTTCCGCCTCTTTGCGGATTTTTGTAGCGTCCTCTATATTTTTATAGCTGCCCAGCCAGTAATTATTGCCTTCTATACGAATTTGGGCAACCCAGTTATTCCCAATTTTCTGGATGCCAGTTACACCAGAAGTATTATTGGGACGTTTCCTGCCATCAAAAGGATAATTTTTGAACCATTCAGTAAAATCCCCTGTTTCTACATGCTTCTCTGCCTCTTTGCGGATTTTGACGGCGTCTTCTATGTTTTTATAACTGCCCAGCCAGCAAAATCTACCTTTTACTACAATATTAGCAGCCCATTTATTCCCTCTTTTCTGGACGCCAGTTATGCCAGAAGTATTATTAATGTCGTCTGCAACACCCATTATTCTGCTCCTCTAAAACGCACGGCCAACTAATATTGGCCATGCACCAGGTTAACTTTTACTTTTTACAATTCTTTTTCAATTTCTGTCAGCACTTCCACGCCATCCGCAAAAATCTGGCTATATGTACAGTCATCTTCCCAGCTGCTGTCATCCTCTGCCGCTTCAAGAAATTCCCTTGCTGCCTGTTTTTTCTGTTCTGTATCCATACCAGCAATATATGGGAAATCATTCGTTTCTGTCAGATACCTGCAGTTGTTTTCGCTATCTACTGATACTACCATGTTGTAACCATTTGTTTCACAAAAATA
>VSNJ01000072.1 GCA_009774235.1 Lachnospiraceae bacterium | reverse complement strand
GCATGGATAAAACCAGCAGGAATAAAGATTCTGCTGTAGGCAGGGGACAGGTTTCAAAATAATTATAAAAATATTGAATTATAAAAATATTGATAAAGTCTACCAATCAGGTTCTTTTTGTTGTATAATAAATTTGACGTATGGGATCACTTTCCTTTGTAATGTATTTTAGCAAGTTCATTATACACCAAAGTGTCCTATACGTTATTCTTTTTTTTCAAAAAACTTGTAAAGTGGTGTTTTTATAAATAAAAGTTGTATATTGCTTATACCATTGTTTAAATTACATTCGTAATGAAAAAATAGGAAAACTCAAATTTAAATGGCATATGCATACACATAAAAATATGTTATAATAGAAATATGAAAAAAATAAAACAAGCATCATATATGAAATGCGATAGACAGTCTGGAAAGAAGCTGCCAAATAAACAAGGACATTAGTAAAACGTCGAAGATAAACTTTAGTGTATTGGAGAAAAAAATATGAGGAAAGAAAATACGAAAAATATAAATTATTTTGATAGAAAATTAGTTGGAGGAGCAATTAGTCAAAAAGGAATTAATTATCAAATTATTGTTTGTATTAAGTACATATTTGATTTTTTAAACGATATTAATTTTAAATCTATTTCAATAGAACAATATGATGATTTTGCAATAAATATGAAAGATAATTTAATTTTATGTCAAGTAAAGTCAGTATGTTTTAATATGAGTGATGTTAGAATTTTTATTAATGAGCATTGTGATGAAATAAAAAAAAGAATTTTAATATGTTCTGCTTTTACCAATGATGTCTGCAACTTGATTACAAAAAGAATGTGGTTAGAACAATACCAAAAAATTGAGCCGTCAAATTATGAAATAGTCTTGAAAGAATATCAAAATGAAATTGCTAAATATAATATAAATTATGATAATTTTATTAATATAAAATTGGACACTATTTCCTACAATGAGGCAGAAACAATAGCTAAAAATACTATTAACGAATGGTCGAAAGAAAATGCTATATCAATAAATACAGAGAAATTATTTACAGATATGTACAGAGAAATTTCAAAATTAGGCTCATCTCGTGGTTCGCTTTTAAAAGAAAGAATCAATGAATTGATCAATCAGTGTATAGAAACAGAAAATACTATTTTCACAAGTTTAGATGTTATGGAAAACAAAGACTTAAATAATACAAGACAGATATATTACGTTAAAGATAGCAAAGATAACAAAAATAATATATTTATTCCTAAACTAAAATATTGGGATGATATTCTTTTATATAACAAGCCTATGATTCCATTAAATTTTGATGAAGAGCCCTTTGATTCAGTTATGCCATGTTTAGACATAAAAGTTTTAAATAATTCCAGTAAGTTACTTCTTCTTGATGAATTAATAATTGAGGTTATTTCAAGCAACCCTGATCCAAGTCCTCTTTTATACATTAATGGAAACAAAGTTAATGACTATGCCCGTCAAATTGAATTAAACAATGCTGGTTGGGGAAAAATAAAAAATTTAAATATTAAAATTAATTGTAATACAAATTATTGTGAAAATTTTGACGAATTTTATGCTGAAGAATATATTGGAGATTTCATTCATACAAAGAATGTGGATTTAACAAAAATGCTACATAAAATAACTAAAATTGACTTTGAAAATTTTGAACAAGAATATTATAAATTTTATGAAAATAGTATAGAATGCCAAGCAATGCAAGAAAAAATATTAAAAAAGTATCTCGGAGAATATTCAAGTGGTAAGGCTTATGTAAATGGCATTATAGATTTTTATTCAGATACTATTGAAGAATGCGATAAACATTTTACATTAAAATTTTCTTGTTTGGTAAATTTATATCTAAACATATTAGGAGGAGCCTATTTTTCACCTTCATACCAATATGATATAGAATTACCTGCAGAAGGGTCAAATTATGTTGTTAAAAAATGTATTTCTCAAAAAATAGAACCTAATGGAGCGGATCGTTTTAACTTAAAAATTCATTGTGAAAAATCTTCAAGGCATTTATTTAACATATATCTACAAGATATTTCTAAGAAAAGAATAGAAGTAGAAAAAAATGTACAATTAAATATCTGCAATCCACGTTCAGCACATATAAATTATGGCTGATTCTGCACTTCTTAGTTTCACCGCCTGCACCATGCCCTGGTAGGTATGTAGCTAGAATACGGTCTAGTTCAATGATTTCATACGGGTGTGGTGGCTGCGGAAAGAACAGTTAAAAAATGTAAAAATTCTGGGGCGAGTATTTTGAACGGAAAATCAATTAGCCCACTATGAGAAGTAGTATTGATAGAAAAGACAGAGATAAAAAAATAATAGTTGTAAATAGACAGGCATGTACACCAATTCCTATAATCCTGTCCAAAAGGTATGCAATTTCTTTTGTTTCTTTATTTTTAATTCTTGTATGTGTAAAAGATAACATACCCATAATTGACATTATATTTTTCTGGCCATGGTCTTTAACTTACCAGTGCAGCCTCCTTTTTTTTACTTTCTTCCAAATTGTAAAATTCTCGCAAAATATAAAATAGTAAAACAGTATTATCTTAAGTTGATGACATTGCCATTCATGGAGGAATTAGGGGGCTTTATATCCCCTTCCTGTGATATACTCCTTTTAAAGGAGGCTGCGCATATGAATCTAAATACAGAGAAACTACGCAAAAAATATATGGATAATCCACTGGAAGGAATGACATCCGAGGACATTCGCCACATGAGCAGGGATGACCTTCTTAATATGGATTATTTCTTAAATGAATATGTCTTATTTGATGACGAGGTGTGTGTAGAAGGTTTTTATATCTTCTAAGCCATGTCGTCTTATCATCATACCCATGCAGGAGCTTATCTGACATACGTTTGATGAACCCTTGTTCTTTTTTATCCCTCCAAAAATCGCAATTTCCTATAAAGCAAAAAAACATGGCAGCTATTCTTTTAAATAACTGTCATACCCTCTAAGCATCTGCTCCACCATATGGAGCACAAACTCTATTTCCCCCTGGCTGCGCCTTTCCACAAGGAATGAAAACCGTTCAGTATACTCCCCCTGTCTTTCCACATCCCATAAGGGAAAGCGGCTTCATACCTAATGCTTGCACAATATTTAAATATGTATCAAGGCTCATTGCACGCCTGCCATTTTCCACGCTCTTAATTGTATCTACTGAAACATCTGCTTTTTCCGCAAGCTGTACCTGTGATATGCTAAGGCGTTTCCTTTTCTTCTTAATGTTTCCTGCTATTATTCCATATAAATCTTTTATGCTGTCCATTGCTGTATCCTTTCTGGTACACCATTATACCAGAAAATACAGCCTTCCATCACAAACTGTAACAGTTGTACAGTTAAGTGTAACACTTTGCAGCTATTTCCCCTAAGACCATAAACAATGCCACAAAGATTATGGCAGTATACCCGGCACAGAAATACCTGTACACTTCCATGCAGTACAGCAGAACAAGAAAACATGCCTGTATACAAACAATGCAGTAGCTCATTCTTTTATAATATCTTTTTTCTACATTATCCAGTTTTTTATTCCTGCTTTCTACAGGGCTTAATACAAGAACTGCTGATAAGGCAGCAAGCCCCAGAAATATACGCAGTGTCCCTGGCATTATATCTATAACAAGCCTGTAAGAATACACAGGGACAAACAATACAGCTGTAGAACAGACATAACACACAAACCTGCTCCTGCAATGCAGCCCGCCACTGTAGCTGCGCAGCATGGAATAAAACAACAGGAAGACCATAACCACTCCCAGCCTTCCTGTCATTATCCCTATTACCACTGCTGTAAAGATACTGGCAGCAAGCCATATCCCATTCTCTATGCCATAACTATACAGAAGGGCATCTTCTTCCTGTATAAGACCTTTCTTTACAAGCTTTCCAGTTATCTTCACAGCAAACAAAGCAACTTTTCCCATAACCAGTCCCTTTCCTAAAACCTGCGCAGTTTCTTTGCATTGCCTGGCAGTTTTTCCTGTCCCAGTATAAACCAGCAGCATGTATTCACATTCCATGATGTAACTGCAAGTGCCACTGCTGCTGCCAGTGATAAAGCCCAGATGCCAAACCTGTCCTGCAATGTTTTTACCTTCAACATAATAATGTCCTCCTTTTTTATGATAATACAGCTGCCAGATACCAGAAACACATTGCCGGATAAGAACAGCTGGTTACTGCTTTTTGCAGGAACAGTATACCATTATTTTCTGTTTTTTTTTCCAAAGTGTCACAGAATGACATCTAAGTGTAACACTTTGCAGTTTTCCTCTTCACATATCTTTTTACTATCCTGCTTCTATGCCATAAAGCATGACAGCAGCTTCAAAACAGTCCCCTTTATCCGAAAATACAACCGTGCCATTATATTTCCCCACAACTTTACGCACGCTTGCAATCCCCCTGCCATGCTGGTAACTGTCCTGTTTGGTGGTCTGGAGCTTTTCATTTACAGCCGGGGGCTTGCTGTTTTCAATTACGAGAAGCATTTTGCCATCCATATATTTGTTTTCTATATGGATATATCTTTTTCCTTTTTCTACTTTCTGGCAGGCTTCAATGGCATTATCCAGAAGATTCCCATAAAGCACGCCTGTATCACCATATTCCAGCTTAAGTCCCTTTGGGACAAGTACATAAACATCTGTTTCAATGCCCTCTGCTTTTGCCTTCCCTATTTTCAGCCTGAGGACAGAATCAACAGCCGGGTTAGCAGAATATGAGGCATCATCCGCACTGTCCAGCTCCTGGTAAATTTTTCTTATACGCTCCATTAACTGCTTTGTATCTTCTTCCTCAAAAAAACGGTACATCTCTACCAGTTTATTTTTTAAGTCATGTTTAAAAACCTGCATATCCTCATTACGCTTCTCCAGTTCCCTGTAATATATTTCCTGGTATCTCATTTCCTCTTTATACAGCTCTTCCCCATGCTGTTTTTCAAACAGGCCAGCCAGCCTTTCCACCATATAAAAAACCAAATAATATGTAAGTATGACAGAAACTATGATACAGAGGCACATAACAAGGCTCTTTGCACTTCCTGATTCCAAAGAAACCATTACAATGAAACAGCAGTCCATAACAGCAAAGACAAATACCACCAGCACCGGCCATATAAAATCTGTCGGCAGTTTTGAAAAATTTATCCCTTTCAGCCTTGCCGCCCTGCAGAAAAGATAAATGGCACCACATCTCATAATTTCCCCCAGTGCTGCAACAAAATAATATTTGTACATTTCCCCATCTGGCGTACTGTACTGGAGTACCTGTAAAAGTATAAAACCGGCTGGTTCCACCAAAATACCTGCTCCAATAAAAATAATAACCCCTGTAACCTTCTGCAGCAGGCCTCCATAAAACAAGAGAGAAAGCACAGACAGGACTGCGGCAAGTGCCAGAAGATTTGCAAACGGATAACCAAAACTGTTTACCCATGCCCACACAGCCGCAAGCAGAACCGGAAGCGGCATACAGACAAATGCCGGAAACCTTTTTTTGTTATGGAATGTATTAAGATAGTACCAGAAAATACCAATATCTAAAAGATTTAAGAAAAACTGTATGAAAAAAGCTGCCATATTAACCCTCCCTGCCGCATTTTTTGCGGTCCAAACAGCCAGACATTTATGAAAAACACTGGTCCCGTCCTACATCCCTCTCCTGATAAAATCCATATGCTTTTCTTTTAATGCCTGTTTCTGCGACCTTGCAATTACAAGCCGTATCCCGTTGCCAAGCACAACCTCATCACCTTCAACCACCCTGATATGCTGCAGGTTAACAATATAAGAAACATGGATATGTGAAAACATATCCACATCAAGCTGTTTCCATATTTCCTCTATGGTCATGTTTGCTTCAAAAGTTTCAGAAACAGTATGTATATAAGCCTTGCGCCCTTTCTTTTCAATATAAAGTATATCACTGTACTGTATCCGGAACTGGTTCTTACGGTAACTGAATACAAACTCCTGCCTAGTTAAATCAAGGTAACTGGCAGCCTTCAAAAGCACAGGCGAAAGTTTCCCTGCCGTAACCGGCTTTTTTATAAAATCAAAAGTAACTACCTCAAACACATCCATGACATAACTGGTGTAACCTGTCAGGAATACAAAAAGGGCTTTTGCATCTTCTTTCCGTATTTCCTTTGCCAGTTCCAGCCCGCTCATTCCAGGCATTTCTATATCAAAAATGTACATATTGTAATTTTCTTCATGCTCTTTCCTGTATTTTAACAGTTCTTCCGCACTAAAAAACACATCATAATCAACCGGATACCGGTCAAACTGGTCAAGTGCTTTTTCCAGTGTTTCAATATCCGTCCAGCCGTCATCACAGACTGCAATCTTTAACATAATAACCCTCCATTACTTGTTCATCTGCAGAAACTGTCCATCTATTTTCTTATGTACTTTGGTTTTCTTGCTCTTTGCCATCCATTAATCTCCTTTTAAAAGAGAGTTGTCCGCAACATTTACAATTGCCTGAACATCTATAATTTTTTTGCAATATCACTTTTTACTGTTTTAATTAAATACATCCATACCAACTGATATATGAATTATCCATTCAAACGAACCTCACATTGCGTTCATTATATTAAGCAAGCTCTGATAGCTGTCAACATCATGGTATTTTACCTTGCTTGTTGATATTTCATTAAACAATTTCTTAGCACACGAAATTTTTGCCTGTTCAATCGGTCTTAGTTCAAGACTTTCCATAGTACCTTTAGTTTCAGCAACAAAGAAAATATGCTTGACCTTTCCTTCATAGAATGCGATTGCCCAGTCAGGAGAATAATTGCCCACTGGCGTGGGGATTTGGAAACTTCTCGGCAACTTTGCGTAAACGCATACTTCCTCGGCAGCATCCAAATCTTCGGCGAATTTTCTTTCAATACTCTTTTCAGCAGAACCATCAGTAAACACATAGTCCTGAATCGCTTTCTTTGCAAGAAACGCCTTGTCAAAGCTCTGCGTATTCTTTTCGGCTGTAAAGATAGAGCTGTCATATTCTCCCTCAATAATATCATATGAAATATGCTCAACAATCATCGTAGCTTTTTGCTCATTAATAAGTCTTATAACCTTTGTAATAAATTCCTCTGGGTTATTTTTGAACATATAAAGTTTATCCGCTCCGATACCTCGTAAAATAGCCGATACTGTTTTTCTGGTAAGTACAGTTCCTTCTGCCACTTTGCCAATAAGGTCATATTTAATCTGGCTTGTTCCGGCGTGTTTAAGAATCTGCGTTCTTGTCTTTTCTTTGGTAAAAGAAGCTCCTCTTTCCACTTCGTATTCATTCATTTCATCTTTTTGGTGGCCGGTAGTTGTGGTATATTGAAGCTCTGAAACAAAGAGCTTTTCATCAATATGGACAATTGCTTTCTTAATTAGCTCATAACTGTCAAATTCAACTGTGTAAGAATACTTATGGTTAATCTCATGCCATAAAGCTTGAAACGCTTTCTTGGCAAAGTTCTCATTGAGTGGATTGTCCCTGACCTTTGTTTCGTGACCATTTGTAAACATATCTTTAAGGATGCTGTCATCATAAACAGACTGAATAAGCAAATGAATACCATCTGCCATAGACTTCAGTTCTTCCGGCAGTCCGGCAACCATACCACTCTTTATATCTTGACGGTATTTGTCAGTGACCTTACGCTTCACATCAACATAACCATTTTGAATCAAATAAAACTCAATCGCATTTGCTGTGTTGTCATCAATGAGCGTAGGTACATCGTCAATCTTAACATACTTGCCTTTGAAGTATTCGCTGGTGGCAACAGCAGGTCTGTCATAAAGAACGGTTTTAATATCCGACTGTAAATCAGTAACAAAGCTCTTGTAGCTTTCACTGGCAACAACCGTAAGCGTGTTAATATCGTGTACAACTTCTCCGCAGCTCTCCACATCCATACGGTTACCGTTCTGATTTACACACAAACGGAGTCCACGGCCAACCTCTTGGCGTTTTGCCGTATTGCTGTCAGAATGCTTCAGTGTACAAATCTGAAATACATTCGGGTTATCCCAGCCTTCACGGAGTGCCGAATGAGAGAAGATAAATCTTGTCGGTTCGCCAAAGGATAGTAAGCGTTCCTTATTTTTCAAAATCAGGTCATATGCTGAAATATCATCAGAGAACTCGCTCCCACGTTTTAACCGGCTGTCAACAACGTGTCCTTTTTTATCAATACTAAAATAGCCCTTGTGTACCGTACCTGCATCACTGCAAGTTGATTTCAAATACTTCTGATATGGCGTTTCAAGCAAGGTTACATAGTCATTGAGTACATTTATGTATTCCTGCTCAAACATCTGCCCATACTCGCCAAGCACTTCATCACCGTTCTCATCATATTGATGATACTTTGCAACCTCATCAATAAAGAATAATGACAGGCACTTGATACCCATATTAAAAAGCTTCTCTTCTTTTTCAAAATGGGAAAGGATAGTTTCTCTAATCTGAATACGACGCATATCCTTTTCAGAAATATCTCCAACAACATCACCGGCTTTGATTACTTCTCCGTTTGTAAAGGTTACTGTTCCTCGAAGTGGGTCAATTTCGGATATGGTGTAGCCCTTGTACTGCTCCAGTTCCTGAGAAACATAATATAAATCATCACCCACACCAAGAATATGGGTTTCCCGGTTAATGGATTTGTTATATCCAATTTCAAGCTCGATTTTTGCCATAGGCGGCTTCTTACTTGAAAGTACAATCTGCTCAAGGTACAGATAGCTGTCTGTACCTCTGAAATTCTTTACTTCAAAACCTTTGACTTCAATTTTCTTAACCAGCTTCTTATTAAAGGCGTCCAAAGCGTCCAGCACATAGATAAGATTGTGCTGTTTTACATGGGTAGCTGAGTAGTTTAAGATGAAAAGGGGATTGAAGTTTTCCAGAGCCTTCCTTGTAACCTCTCCGCCCATCTTCTGTGGCTCATCCAAAATGATTATTGGTCTGTTTGCCTTAATAACATCAATCGGGCGGCGGGAACCGAACTCATCACGTTTTGAGTAAATAATACGGGCTTCCTTACTGCGGCCGTCCTCTTTCAGAGAAGAAGCGAAAGCCTGCGTATTGATAATCATTACATTGATACCAGAGCTTGATGAAAAGTTATCAAGCTGGTTCAGGTTTGAACTGTTGTAGATAAAGAAACGAGCCTTTTTGCCATAATGCTCCATAAAATGGTCGGCGGTAATCTCAAAGGATTTCTTTACACCCTCACGAATAGCAATACTTGGTACAACGACGATAAACTTGCTCCAGCCGTATTTTTTGTTTAGCTCAAACATCGTCTTAATATACACATAGGTTTTACCCGTACCGGTTTCCATTTCAATATCAAGACTGCACCTTCCTAAGTCTTTGACAAGGGAAGTAGAGAGTTTAATGTTATTCTGACTCTGTAAAGTCTGAATGTTGTGGAGAATCTGCTCATCGGAAAGCTCCACCAATTCATTCTTATATCCGGTATCATTGGCAGGGTCGTACAGCTCTATTTCTTCATCTGTCAAGCCCAAAGTCATCTGCATATCAGCAGGCTTCATTTTGCCAAGGTCACGGATATAGCTGATTTTGTCGTGAAAACCTTGTCCATTAAAGACTTTTATAACTGCTTCAACTGCATTCGTTTGGTATTGTTGTATCTTAAAATTGAATTTCATTTCATCACCTTTATCTCAAATATTTTTAAAACAGTAAAATTTAAAAAAGTCAACAAGTCAAATTTCACCAAAATGGAGGTATATATATTCAATCACTTGCGTATTTTTTGCATTTTTTGTTAAATAATATGCCATTTTTTAATGTAAATTTCTTGTTTTCTTCAATGTAAAAATTATATATATCAAAATATTGCATGATAGCATTATGTAGCTCATTTCTGTCACGCATATGTATATTGTTTGCTTCGTTTCGTGCTTTTTTGTTTTCTTCTCCAATTTCATTGAACGCCTGTTGAATTTGTTCATCAATTACTCTAATTTGCTCCTCCAATTTTATGTTCTCTGTTTCATATTGTCTGATTTTCTCCATTATACCAATATCATTGGAATTTTGGCTAAGAGAATTTCTGCATTTCAATATTCCTTCCTCATTTAATCGCTTTTGATTAAAGTACAAAGTCTTTTGTTCAATCCACTGTTGAATATCAATCGATTTATCAAGTACAATCTGTAACGCCTGCATCATCACATTGCAATTCAATTCTATTTTATAAAAACATTCGCTCAGTTTTGTCTTCCTTTTTGATAATTCTCCATAAGACTTTATACAACAATCTGTGCAACCATCACATTTTGATGTATCAATATAAATATTTGTGGCAAATCGTATGGAATTCATCGCTTGTCGGTAATCCGAAAAAATATTAATCAAATTCTTTCTCTCTTTTGGTATGTCTTTTACATTTGCTATCTTTAAAAGCTGAACGGTAAAAAGCAATTTATCTAATTTATTTACACTTTCTGTAATATTCTTCTTCTGTTTTTCTAAAAAATGTAATAAATTATTTTCAACCTGTAACGCAGACTGGAGATTTAATGCCTTGCTCTGGTTTTCATTTCCTTGTTTTATTGTGATATACAACCCAACAAAAGTAATAACTCCACTTATAAGAGCACCTAAAATGCTTCCAATAAAACTACTGAAATTATTGTTGTCTTTCAAGAAAAAAGAAATAAAAGCAACACACACAATCACTATAACAAATATGATTGTGCCTACAAATAATGTCTTAAACTTTTTATTCATTTACAACACCCTCCTTACAGCGTCAGGACTATATGTAGCAAAAATCTGCTCAAAGTTCGTTGCAACACTATCATTTGCCATAGAACTGTCACGCATTACAAAGTAGTACGGTTTCTTCTTTGCAATTTCGGTAATCACTTCTTCAGTCACATTGTCGTCAAAGCAAGCAATCAGATAGCTATCCTCAACATTAAAGACTTTCTTTTCGGCAATAGTTGTTTCTTCAATTTTGCTTGAAAGAAGTACACCCAAATCAAGCATAACTTGGAATAACAAATCCTCTGGTGTTCTGTTCTCTTTGATATTATTTTCGAGGGTAGAGAACAACGATGGTTCATACTCAGCCAAGTTGTAATAAACCTCTTTCATATTGGAACTATCACATTTCAACACACGGAAACCAATATCAAGATTTATTGCGTTAATCCCATAATTATTCTTAATTTCTGTACCTGAACGTCGTATTCTTTCCTTGCCGATTTCGCATATATTATTAAATCCAGCCTTTTTAAAATCACTTCCATCCTCACACTCTTCAGGTATTTGAACCATAATGAATTTGCGATTACCACCATCTTCAACATTCATTTGCATTACTGCGTGAGCGGTGCTTGCAGAGCCAGAAAAGAAATCTAAAATAGTGCTGTCCTTATCGCAAGTAAGTTCAATAATTCTTTGTAATAGTTTTATTGGCTTCTTTCCATTCGGAAACTCAGTGTCTCCTTCTTTTGTTAAATTGTTATACTGAATATCATCCCATAGCGTAGTAACCTTATCAAGATAGTAATATGTTCCGTCTATGCGAGATACCGCATCAGATAGAAACATCATCATTCTTCGCTGCTCGCCCTTATAAAGAACCTCAATTGTCTTACCTTTATTTTTGCCCTTGATAGGAACATATTCGCAACCATACATTGGATAATCAAATCCAGCAGTTTCTTTCATAACGGTTTGTCTAACACTGCTCTGAGCGTTGGTTGTCTGAAAAATTCTATCTGTATATTTGTTATACACTTCTTCTTCACTTGTACCTTGTTGTTTAGCAAAAGCTGTAATAGACATAGTTTCCAATACTTTATAACCATAGTAGACAATATTTTTCTTTTCATCAACATTTATGACTTCCTTACCCTCAAGCTTAGTCATAATGGAGGTATATTTCCAACTTTTCCCCTCAGATTCATACGATTTAATTCTGTCAAACAATTTCTGCTTGATATAAGTAGGGTTAAGTTCAAATAGAGTCTTATTTTTTGTCCATATCATAATAAACTCAGTTGCATCTTTAAGACTTTTACCTTCGGAACTTCCAGATACCCCTCCAGTTTTTGTTTTGACAGTAACCACATTAATAAAGTTGGGTTCACCAAACACTTCATTTCCTACTTTTGTAAGATTTTCATACTCATTATCATCAATATGAATCAGGATTATACCATCTTCTGTAAGTAAATCTTTCGCAATTTTTAGACGAGGATAAATCATATTCAGCCAATCAGTATGAAATCGTCCATTATTTTCTGTATTCGTAACCAGTCTGTTTCCAACTTCATCAAACTGTCCACTGTTCTCAAGGTATTCATCTGTACTTTGAGCAAAATCATCTGCATACACAAAGTCATTTCCTGTATTGTACGGTGGGTCTATGTATATCATCTTAATTTTACCAAGATATGTTTCCTGCAACAGTTTCAAAACCTCAAGGTTATCACCTTCAATATAAAGATTTTCTGTAGTATCAAAGTCAACGCTTTCCTCTCTGCAAGGACGGAGGGTTTTGTTTATAGGTGCGTTTGCAAGAAGAACGGACTTTTTCTTGTCAGGCCAGGTAAACTGATAGCGTTCCTCGTTGCCTTCAACGACCTTGCAGGAAATTTCCTGCATAAGCACATCCTTATCAATGGCCCGGACTACCTCGCCATTTTCATCAATTGTTTCAGTAACAGCATTTGGAAACATCATCGCCAGCTTCTTGAAATTTTCATCTGCCTTATTTGCTGTCTGCATTTTGAGCTTGTCCATTTACATCACCTCGTATATCATATTTTGCCAATGTATTTATATCTTCTTTTAGTAATTCAGCTATTAAATCATTATCATCTGCCATCTCATTAAAATGTTTTATGGTTTGATGTACTCCTTTAATAATAAGTCTTGGTATTTCCTGTTCTAAATTATTATACAATTCCTGTGGCGATGCTTGGAATAAAGATTTTCCAGACGGCAAAGGAACAAGTATAAGCGGATTCAAACAGTTTTTATATGCATCTATTATATTGTTTTTCCTTACCTCGGTTATATAATTTATAACTTCATATTTTCTATTGTCAAAATCAATCTGTATTTGATAATAATTATTACAATAATTAATACCATCAACTATACTCTTATATGTATCAGCCACATCAGGCCAGTTCAGATAATGTGATAAGACTTCATACGCCATATCATAAAAATCTTTATTCATCTTTTAATTCCTCCAACTTCTTTTGATATTCTCTCAACCGCTGTACCATATCAAACTTCTTCTTCGGCTGTTTTTCTGCTCGTGCCTGCTTTTCAAGCTTTGCAATTTCCTTTTCAAGTTTCTGCCGTTTCTCATCAATTTTTATCTGCTCATCAAGCGTATTGCCCTGCTCTATTTCAACACCACCAACAGCAACTATCAAATTTTCCCATACCTTATCAAGATTCAATCCATGAAGCTCTATTCTTTGCTCCTCTGTTGGTTTCCAGTCTGTCTGCATTATTTTTGTGTGATAAATTGCAAGCTTGCTTTTACCGCCATACTCCAATATAAACAGAATATTCTGAGGAATAAGCTTTGATAGCGTTGCAACCGTTTTTTCATCAAACTCTTTTCTTTTAAGAAAAACATGCAAGACAAAGAAGTTTTTAACTTCATCTCCAGCAGGAATATTCACCTTATTTGGTGCTATCTCACCTACAATAGTTATTCTAGAAATATCGGCATCGATTTTTTCCTTTGCAGCCGTATTCATTTGGAACTTTGCATATATAGCTTTCTTTGGAAGCTGTTTACTCATTTCTGTTGCTTGTGGCAGACCAAGCATTATAATCACCTCATCTTACGACTAAGAAGCAAATAAGCTCAAAGTCATCTAAGCCTTTAATTTCGTTTGTTAAAAAGCTAACCTGTCCACCACCCAAAAAACTATCAATATCGCTTTCGTCTTTGACCTCAATAATAGAAGCAACCGCTCTTCCAAGAAGATAAGAAAACTTTGACATATCTTTTCCGTCACAAGTTTCTTTATTGAATTGCTTATAAGCTTCTGGGATAGGTTCAGTTTTTCCCTTACACAGAAAACGCATTTTATCAAGCATTTGTTTTGGTGAAAGGTGGTCACAAATTACTTCTCCCTCATTACTTATATATACCATATAAAACGGATGAAGCCTGTTCTGATTGTTAATATTCACACTGTCAGAACGGTTTTTCAAAACAAATATCGTGCCTGCTGGTGCGTCCTCATTCGTCGGAACAACGGCATTAAGCCCAAAAGGTGCTTTTTCAATACCGGGGTGGTTCTTTATGTATTCGAGCAAATCAAGTCTGAACTCATTAAGTCCCAAGTCCATAATAGAAATGCCCGTTGTCATATCTTCAATATCCACAACTTCATCCTGCAACCTTTTGAGCTGTGCTTTTCTGTATTCAAGGTCTGTTTTTTCCTCGTCACTCAAAATATTGTCGTCGCCAGTTGCAGCCATATCAACAATTTTCATTCTTGTTTCAACTTTAGCTTTGAGATTAATATAATCGTCAAGAGTTACATCAGGCCAGAAATTTACAAGCTGAATCACTATGTTTCTGCTGCCAATACGGTCAATCCGGCCGAAACGCTGAATAATGCGGACCGGATTCCAATGTATATCATAGTTGATAAGAAAATCGCAGTCCTGCAAATTCTGGCCTTCAGAAATACAATCTGTTGCAATTAAAATGTCAATATCTTCTTCTGGAACACTGTCAAATAAATCTCTATCCTTTGAAATTGGGGAGAAACAGGTAAGAACAGTATTCAAATCTCTACGCAGTTTGGAACAGGTTGTACGGCCTTCCACCGAGCCTGAAACCATAGCTGAATTAAGCCCATACTTTTCTTTTACATACTTACTGACATTATCATATAAATAACCTGCAGTATCTGCAAAAGCGGTAAAGATAAGGATTTTCTTATTGCCCTCATTAATCGGATGAGCTATTTTGTTATCTATAACACAATATAGTTCTTGCAGTTTTGAATCATGCCCAGGTGTTATATCTCCAACCATAAGAGTCAAAAGAGCAAGAATTTCTGCATCTTTGACAAGGCTTTCCCTCCAAGATACATAATCCATATCTGCAAGGTCTATTTTTACTTTCTTTCCGAATGAGAAAAGGTCATCTGTATTTTTGTCTTCATCATCAAACTCGTCCATATTTGAAATATCCGTTAAATTAAGGTTCACGCTTGAATGTTTATCAAAACAGTCGATAGTATTGATGGTACTTTCTATCAATTCCTTAATACGCTTTAATGTGAGATTAAAGGAAAAGACTGAACTTTCCATACGCTTCATCAGATTTATTGCAGTCAGTCGGCGGATACCCTGCTCACGGTTAGCCTGCGTAAAGCCAACATTTACCTTATTATCTCCGTAAGCTAAAGCATATTTTTCCATTTTACCTGGAAGTATGTAATGCGTCGGAGTATAAATCGTCAGAGTAAGGAGCATAAGCTGCTCAAAAATTTCATTGTAGTTAATTGCTTCTTTTAAACTGGTAAGGTGTGGACGCAGACAAATAGGCGGAAGTCTTGTGGGGAAAGTACCTACATCACTTGTATCGTAATACTTCTGAATATGCTTCCTTGAACGGGCAATCGTTACGCTATCCAAAACCTCAAAAAAGTCAAAATCAAGTATTTTTAAAAGGTTTTCAGTTGTTCTATCGCACAGTTCCCACTTACTCCAAGTATTAAATGCCCTTTGTGCGTTCTTAAATATATCATCAATAGAACGATTTGTATTCAGTTTATCGTCGATGAAACCAGTATGTCCCTCATATGCAAGAGCCAGCTGGTTTTTCAAATCAAGAAACTTATTGTTTACTGGAGTGGCGGAAAGCATAAGGACTTTGGTTTTTACCCCTGCCCAGATAACCTTTTTCATCAAAGTAACATAACGGTTGTCTTTGCTGTCTTCATCAGGGCTCTTGACAAATTTTCCTCCATTTCTGAAATTGTGGGATTCATCAATTACAACAAGGTCATAGTTACCCCAATTTATTCTGCCTAAATCTATACCATTTGATGTACCTCTTGTCCTGTTTAAGTCTGTATGATAGAGAACATCATAGCACAAGCGGTCAGAAGCGATTGGATTGTTGATATAATTGTCCTTATATGTATTCCAGTTGTTTGCTAACTTTTTCGGGCATAAAACAAGTACAGATTTATTCCTGTTCTCGTAATACTTGATTACAGATAAAGCTGTAAATGTTTTACCCAAACCAACACTGTCGGCAAGAATGCAACCATTGTATTTTTCAAGTTTATTAATGATTGCAAGAGCTGCATCCCTTTGGAAGTTATATAACATCCCCCAAATTTTGCTATCCTTAAATCCTGTCGCTTCATTAGGAAGTACATCTTCAGATATATTTTCAAGAAATTCGTTAAAAATGTTATATAGGGTTACAAAGTAAATAAAATCAGGAGAATTTTCGTTATATGCTGCGGTAATACTTTCAATTACTTCATCTGTAACTTCCTGAAGCACCTTTTTGTCATTCCATATTTCATTGAAATCCCTTATAAGAGTTTGTGCTAGTGACTGGTCTTTTACAATAGTTGCACTGATAACATTACCTTTTTCGCAACCAAGTTCAACTGTTGTAAAATTGTTGATTGGTGTATAACCGATGTCATCAACAACAAGTTGTCCTTGAATAGTCTTATCGCTTATATTCGATTTGAATGTAACCTTCTCTTTAATCCAATCCGCACACTCTTTTGCTATTGCTTTTTGTGTCATTTCATTTCTGAGCTTTATTTCAAACTCAGTTCCATACAGACTGCGTTCACGGTTAAGACGAGGAATATAAAACTCTCTTTTATCTTTCTTTGTTTTTTCGGCAACAAAGGTGGGAGATGTAAAAATAAAGCGTAATTCTTCGATAGAAGTAAGTTGCTTCTTTAACTCCTGAAAGGTATATATAGAAAAGCAAGCTGCCGCAATGGACAGTTTACTGCCTTTCTTTATTTCAACGGACAAATCCTCTTTGAGCGTTTTCGTGGTATTATTTATTAGTTCCATAGCATTATTCTCCTACACCTTATTACCCATTATCAGTTATAAAGCACTTGCTATCCCATAAAATGGACTTATCACTTATTTTCAGTTAAAACTTCCATAGTATCATTAACCATACAATTTAAATCTCTACATATCTTTACAAAAATATCTGTTGTAACCGCTTCATCATTGCTCAATTTACGCATTGTATACTTTGTAAACTCTGTTGTTTTCTGTATATCTTTCTGAATATGATAGCACACTTTTCTCTCTATCACAATATAATTACTGCTATTTCGCACTTTCCCCCTTTTTTCAATAATAGCCTCTCGGATTCTCCAGCCCTTATTTTCTGTGGCTTTTAAACCCAGTTTTATAAAAATCCCCCACTTTTTTTCCAAAAAGCACTTGACAAACCAGTCAAAAAATGCGGCGCTTCGCGCCTCTTAATTAAAAAAGCACTTTTCATTCCGGCGCAGCCGGTAAGCATTTTTTGATTGGAGGCGATTTTTATGTTACCTGTTAATTATGGCGGCCATACCGCCTATCAGAATACCTTCGTATCTGATTTTCTGAACTTATTCCCGAATCCCTTTGCTGTCCCTAAACAAACATGGGATATTATTGTGAAATTCTGGTATCTTGATCTCTCTGAAACGGATACCATCATGCAGGAGTTTTATCCACTGACTGGCAAACCCGCCACACGTTTTCCATCCTGCCTGTTACGTTCCTATCTTCTGTCAATCGTACTTGGGGTAACTTCCATTACCCAATGGTGCAGGCTGCTTAAAATAACCCCCTTGTATGCTATCCTCAGCGGTTTTTCTGTTAATGACACCCCAGGCGTCGGGACTTTTTACGACTTTTTTAACCGGTTATGGCAGTCTGACAAAGACAACTACGTCAACCAGGTTAAGCATAAAAAACCAAAACCTGAAAAAGGTAAAAAACGTGGTGATAAAACTCCCTGCCACACGGACAGTGCTGCCGCAAAACTCCTTCCTCTTATGCAGCGCATCCACCTTCCAAACAATAATCCGTTCTTCCTTATCTTCCGGCTATATAAAGCACAGTTCCTTGATAACTCCGTCCGCAGGAACCTGATAAATCCACGCCGCCTTTCACTTGCCGGTGACGGAACCCCTCTTGAAACCGCAAGGCTGGAACGTCCTAAAAGAATCTGCGGCTGTCCAAAAGGTTCTGGCTGTGGCTGTAAACGGAAGTTTTCACAGCCTGACTGCAGCTGGGGATGGGATTCTTCCAGAAATAAATATTTTTTTGGATACCACCTCTACATGTTTGTTGCTGCGGATTCTGAAAATGACCTGCCAGTTTTTCCGATGCTGGAGCGCGCATCCAGACATGACATGCTGTCATTCCTGCATACCTTTTTCTCCATGAAACCCTATCTTCCTGGGTTTCATATTGAAAAACTCCTGCTGGATTCCGCCCATGACGCTTACCCGCTTTATGAATACTGCAAAACAAACAGCATTACTCCTTTCATTGGCCTCAATTCCGGCCATACAGGGCACTTCAAATACAAAGATGACTTTACCATAGATGGAGATGGTGTCCCTGTCTGCCGGATGGGCTTACGTATGCACCACGATGGTGTGGAAAAAGCAAAACACCGTGAAAAATACCGCTGTCCCCTTGCAAACCGGAAGAAAGGCTGTTTCTGCGAACATCCCTGCTCTGATTCCAAATACGGAAGAACCGTACATATCCAGCAAAAGGACAATCCAAGGTTTTTTAACATACCGCCAAGGGACAGTAAGGAATGGAAATTGGAATACAACAAACGGACGTCTGTAGAACGCTCAAACAAGCGGGAAAAGGCAGATTATAAATTAGAAGACGGCAGACACCGCTCTTCTAAGATGTGGTACTGCCGCCTCTATGCCATCATGATGCTCCAACATCTTGATGCATGGAAAATGCCGACCCGTGTAGACACGATTTTTACATTCTCACGAATGGCAACTTCAAAATAAGCATACCACAATTTCAAAAAAATCTCATCTAATATCAAGGGAAAACTTCAATTAGTCTTTTGGACATGATATAAAAAATCTGTTATAATAGACAAGGGAATAATCATTTTATTATATAAAA
>VSNJ01000071.1 GCA_009774235.1 Lachnospiraceae bacterium | reverse complement strand
GTATATATATACCTTATCAGTCAAAATTTTCATCTTATATTCTAATTTTTTAAACATGTAATATTAATATTTTATTTAAAGACACTGGACAGTTAAAAGTTCTTTATTAATTTAAATTCAAAAAAAGATAACATTTCAAACAAAAATGTGCTATTCTTTAGGTGCTTAAACCAAAAATACACACGCCGAAATGTTATCTCTCTACTAATGATAACACAAACTTCGGCAGAAGGGAAGTTCCACATGGCAGCCCAAAGGGCTGTTCCGCTTTGCGGAATGGCAACGAAGTTGCCACCCGAAAATGTTTAAATTTATCAATACTATTTTGTTACGTTTTCGTTCCTGTTTTTCCAGACAGTCTGCTTTTGGCTGGTTTGTTATTATTACCGTTGGTTTTTTGGTACGCTCGGATTCTTTGGGAGTGGCTTTCGTTATTCGGGATCTTACCCTCAATCCTAATGTTTACTACAGTTTACTGCATTTTTTCCGTGCCGAATCCTGGGATTGGCTTTCCCTTTTTTCAACATGGACGAAAACCGTAGCACAAACAGCGCCACTGAAACGGATCTCCGGCCGTGTCCTCTTGATTGGAGATGGTGTAAAACGCGCTTCTGACGGAAAATTTATGCCTTGTACAAAAAAGATGGTGCAGGAATCAGAAAGCGCTTCCAAACCTTCTTTTATTCATGCCCACTTTTTTGACGCCGTTGGAGTACTCATTGGAACAGCAACGAAATCTTTCTGCCTTCCGCTTTCCATTCAGCTCCATGATGGAGATCAAATTGTTAGTGATTGGCTTGGAGAGGAATCTGTTTTCCACATAGTTCAAATGTTTCGTGACGGAATCCGCAGGGTGGCAGCTTTGCTGCAATCTCACCTTTGGTGGGACAGCCCTTTCGGGCTGCCAATGCACTTTAGAAGTCCAACGGCTTCTTGATCCGATCCTGGCTAAAGTATAGCAGTCTTTTGGGGAAATTCCCAAAAGACTAATTAAATCGGATTATACTAGTCCATATCCACACAGTCAGAAATACTGCCCATAACATTCTTTTCCATCTGGGCAAATAACCACAATATCATTTCCACTATCGTTTTCCATAAGTTCTTCAGCAGCATAAAAAGCCATTCCGGATGTAATTCCAACAGACAGACCATACTGTTCTTCCAGCCTTTTGCATGTCCGTATACTGTCTTCATCCTTTACTGTTTTATAAGAATCAATCAGCCCTGCATGCTTAGATATATTTCCCGGCATACCTTTCATGCCTGCCCCAGCACTGATATAAGGTGCTTCTTCACTTCCAAATATCGTAGATCCATACGGCTCCACCCCTATAACCTTAATACCAGGAATTTTCATTTTTAAATACATACCAGTCCCGATAATCGTCCCGCCTGTTCCCATTGCACATATTAAATGGCTGATTTTACCTTCCGTCTGCCTGAAAAGTTCCGGACCGGTCGTCTCATAGTGAGCCTGTATAGCAGCGGGATTATCATACTGGTTTGTCCAGTAATATCCTTGCTTTTCTAGTTCCTTAGCTCTCCTGATACGCGAATCCCGATGGTCAAGACCTTCTATTAATCCGACAATTTCATAATCTGCCCTGCTTTTTTTCAGTTTTTCCAATTTTCTGCAAGATACCGTCTCATCTGTCAGGCAACGGAATTCATACCCCTCTGTTTTACAGAAATAATTTAATGCTAACCCTAAATTTCCGCTTGTAGATTCACATATTTTTATCTTTTGACTCTGAAATTCCTTCTTTTCCCTGAGAACTTCCTGTTTGATCCTGTCAATTAAATAATAAGCTGTCCTGGATTTTATGCTTCCAAGATAATTAAACCGTTCCAGTTTAAAACTAATCCTATTCCCATTAATCTCTATAACATGGAGCGGCGTATTTCCGATTCCATATTCTGATAGTTTTTTCATACATGCACCTTTTGTAATGAAACTTGTGAACAAAATTCACATTGATGAACATAAATATGCCGGTCCAGAAGCTCCTTTAATTCAATTTCTGTCAGATCAAATATATTGGCAATAACCTCTCGACCATCCCATGCACAAAC
Source organism: Lachnospiraceae bacterium (assembly GCA_009774235.1). Lineage (GTDB taxonomy): Bacteria > Bacillota > Clostridia > Lachnospirales > Lachnospiraceae > Butyribacter. The sequence continues at coordinate 17,212 of VSNJ01000071.1, read as the reverse complement.
TGTCATATCGCCATTTGCTTTTACCGATAGCTGGTTCGCCTCTTCCAAATAATGGACTTTCACGCCTTTTCCAGCCAGCATCTGTTCCATTTTTCTTATATTTTCACGCCTTCTTCTTGCCAGCATCAGTGTTACTTCTGCGCCAGTTTCCATATCCGCAAAATCTTTCAATACCTTTTCAAAATGATCTTTAACAGCAAGACCAATACTGCTGCTTCCCCTTCCAACCGACTGGAACTCATATATCTGGAATCTGGAAAACCCAAGCGTTTCAAAATAAGGAATTCCTTCTTTAAATATAGAATCTTGATTACATGCATGGAGAGTAATCCTTAATGCTATAGGAATGCCCTGCTGCTGGTAAAACAGCGCATTTCTGGCTATCTGTTTTAAACTGCTGTCTCGGATAGCACTGTGAATATCCTGTTTATGCCCTTCTACAGAAATTCTCAGGCAGCCTATCCTGCGCAGCATATTCAATATTTTCGGGTCACTGCTGCGGACTGTTCCATTGCTTGTGACTGTAATACCAGCAAGCAATTCACTGCCAAGCTGATCCATAGCGGACAACAACTCCTGATAAAGAAATATCTCCCCACCCTCTAAATGAATTTCACTTTGATAAAATGCATTGAAAAATTTCAGATATCTTATTAGTTTTTCCAATGGCATACGGATGCCCTGACCGCTTCCGCTATAATTATAACAATGCCTGCATCTCAAATTGCAGTCTGTATTTGTATGAATATGTAAATCAAACTTTTTCATTTATATTTATTTCCACTCTAATAAGCCAGAAGCGTACATCCTTGGCTTCCTCCAAATCCTGGGTTAACCAGCATCGCTTTCTGTCCTTTTCGTATAATTCCTTTCCTGGCAAAATCAAAATAATGGTAAAAACTGTCATTGGAATTCATATGCCCTGTCAGGCTGATATTATTGTCCAGAAATTTTTCACGTGGAATTTTCGTAAGACAACTTACTTGATCCCATATTTTGCGGTTTGATGTATGGCAGACGACAAAATCTACTTCTTCCATGCCCATACCGCATTTTTTCAGACAGTCATTCATTGCCGTACGGATAAATGACGGATTTAACGCCCGAAACTGCGCCGTTTTATCCACATCTGAAAAAACACCGTTGGAAGCAATGACCAGCGTGTTAACAGCGGAGCTTATAATTTCATGATCCGCTGTATCCGCTTCGACCAGCATGCCAATAACACTATCGCTCATCGCTGTGCCAAAAAATATCCTTTCATAATCCTCATAACATTTATCAGCGCCAATAACTAAAACCCTTTCATATCTGCCGCTTCTGACCAGTGAAACAGCGCTTTCCACGCCCTTATGCATAATACAGCATGGAATCCCGGTAATATTAATCATCGGAATCCCTTCTGCCAGCATATCACACAGATGGCTTCCAAAGAGATACGGCAACGAATGGGTCAGAATCACATAATCAGGTTTCTTTACAAACTGGCCAAGAAGTTCTTCTAACATCGTATAGGCTGTCTTTTCGTTGTCCACATAAACCCTGTCAAGGCCGTTCTCCCTGAGCTGCCCGCAAAGCTCCTCATCGTCTGACAATGACTCGATGGCTCTATGATAGGTTCCCAGCACTGCATGCATTTCTGAAATACCTGTTTTCATTTCACTGCTCCCTATTCTATATATTTTCTATAAAAATACCAGCAATTTCATCTTCAAGTTCCTGCAGACTCTCCCACCCCCACAATTGATTCTCTGTCTTATATAACTTAATGTTATATCTCTGCAGGGCAATCAGAAAAATTTGTTCTTCCAGCAGGAGCAGAGCCTGATCTAAGCCATGAAATCCCATGTTGCCTGCCCATTCAATAAAATCTTTCTGCAGCTGTTTCCTGTATATCAAACTGTTTGTATTAAACAGCATATTATTGATATCTTTTGCGTTAAGCATCCTGTGTGTATACTGCATTGTTTCCAAAAACGGTTGTTTTTTTGACGCTTCTTTAAAATTCTCTCGGATTGTATCTGCAGAACGACAAATCATTTCATAAGGATCCCGAACGGGAAACTCATTTCCGATAATATAATAACAGTAATTAATTCCCTGATTGAATTTTCCCTCCGCATTCAGCATTTTTACTGCCTGGTCTTTTAAAACCCTGATCTGGATAAACCCATCCGAATCTGTAATGTACAAATCTTCTCCACTGACAGATTCTAAAGCAAGATAATGATCCACATCGCTGTAAAAAGACGAAAAAGGGATATAAAATAATTTCTGCATATTTACTGGCCCTAGGACAATGGATCCCTTGCCGGCAGTGGCATCTTTCAAAAGATTTTCCCAAAATTGTCCAAATTCCACAAACATCCTGCGTTCCACAAATACAGCCAGATTTTCCGCTGCTCTCTGAATCCCGTCAAATGGTTCTGTCAGCGTGGTGATAATATTTTCATCATTTTTCAGCCCAAACGGAACTCCGCCAAGCATTTCATACTGCTCAGCTGTAATAGGTAAATTTTTTACTGCATTTTCAACTGCGAATGATCCACAGCTCCAACCAAATCCAACATATCTTTTCATTCTTTCCCTGCCATTTCCACAATTTTCTTTTTATCAAATTTGCCATTCGCTGTTTTCGGCAGTTCGAAATCCAGAATAACAACTTTATGTGGCCTTAAATACGCCGGCAGCAGACAAACCTGTCTGTCCACCTCATCCATATGGCAGATGCCATAAATAACCGTAACAATTCTCTGACCAATGTCAGGGTCAGGTACACCGACTGTACAGCATTCATATATTCCACTTACATTTTCTATGAAAAATGCATCAATTTCCCTTCCGCTGATCCGATACCCATTCGATTTTATAAATCCTGATTTTCTTTCCACAAAATATAAATAACCCTCTGTGTCCTGGCGGAACAGATCTCCCGTTTTTAAATACCACTGTTTTCGCTTTTCGTCAAACCCAAAGGATTTCTGGGTTTCTTCTGGTACTTTCCAGTAACCTTTCATTACATTCGGACCATATACAATCAATTCTGCAGGTTGCTCTGCATCTGCAAGTACAACATCTACTCCTGGAAGTGGCAGTCCGCAAGAACCCAGATACTTTTTCTCCTTATCTTCTAAAGGCATAACCGCCACTCTTTTACATTCTGTTATTCCATACATGGGTATGACAACAGTACCTGGCAGACTCTTTTCCATTTCTTTGATCCATCTGACTGGCAGCGTATCGCCAGTAGAAGATATATACCGAAGCCTGATAAATCCAGAAACACGCTGCAACAGCTGAGACTTCAAAAGCATGCCGATCAGCGACGGTACAGCTGGAAAAGCCGTAATTGCTTTTTCAGCCAGAATTTTGGGAATTAATGGTATAAGCGGCTGGTCACTGATATAAAAAGACGCTTCTGAATCCAAAGCAAGAAATAACTGGTACATTCCATAATCAAAAGCAAGCGGAAGGCAGTTCCAGATAATATCATCTGAAGAATTCTTCAAAACATGATTAATTGCTTTCACCAAAAACGCTATCTGCCCATATCCTGCCAGCACCCCTTTTGGCAATTCTGTTGTTCCAGAAGTATAAAGAATATACGCGTCTTTTTCAAGACTGACAGGTTTCTTCCTTTCAGCCGGCTCCTGTAAAAAACTGTCCCAGACATCCCGCATATTTAAAAAAGGGATTTGCGGATCTGTGATCCAGTCTGCATTTTGTCCAATAACAAGTATCGCGTTGCTGTTTTCTATAATATATTTTTTACGTGCGGCTGTCATTGTCTCATGCACAACCGAATAGCGGATACCCAAAGAAATACAGCTAAGTACCGCTATACACGCATCCATACAGCTACAGCTTACAATCAGTACGGTACCATCTTTCCCGCCAGTTCCGACATAAGCCTCCATACGTTTTGCAAACCCCATTACGGCTTTATGCAATTCCATGTAGCTCATAGAATGGCTGTCATCCCAAAAAACACTGTCCTGATTTTCCAAATGCTGTTCAATAAGCCTGTAATATAACATTTCTTTACCTTCCAGAGCATTGCACGGACGCCATAGTCCCTCTGTATTCCATAACGATTCGCCCCTCTGTATTCTCTATGAGTTTCAAAGACTCCAGCAACCCCTCATCTTTATCCCCAGGCACTGTCCTTCTCATTTTAAATCCAGATAATGTTTTCTGCCCTTTTGATCTGTCATCTGAATTGACAGCTAAAAATGAAAAGATAACATCTTTACTATCACACTTTTCATAAACTGTAAAGGCAGCTATTTCATTTTCACAGGAACATACAGAAAAATGCTCCAGTGACAGATACAGTTCTATCTGATTTCCAACCAGAAAAGAAAGCGGTCTGACTTTATTCCATCCCATAGAATCCAACAACATATACTGGGGTGCCGGACAACTGAAATCCTCCCAGTTGCGAAGATCATAATAATAATCTGGCACACACTGGTCACAAACAGCATTCAGGCTTGTTCGAAGTAAATCCTGTTCTCTTTTATTATACTCATACCCGCACGTATATGCCTTCCCCTCATTCAGACGTTCAAATGACCGGCTGTAAAACGGCAGGACACTGCTGTATGGGCTAGAAGTATATTCCTGATGGAAAAATGATATTATCTGCAGTTCCATTTCATTCCACTCCACATTTTAAACACAAAAATTTTTCAAGACTGTCCATATTTTCAAAGATCCCCACAAAATCATCTTCTAATGGATTAAATTCAAACAAAAACATTTCTTCTAGGGCAACCTGTAATGTAACAATGTCAAAAGAATCCATCTGCAGGTCATCTGCCAGTTTTGTATGATTCTGTTTCAAAAGTTCTTCTTTTCCTTCAAGCTTTGGAATATTACACATCATCACCTGTTCCAGCCTGTTTCTCAGTTCTATTTTATTCAAACCCGTTTCCTCCATTTAGTTTTGCAGTATCTGTTTTTTCTCTGATACAGACCACCGTTCCGTTTTCATTTCGCAGCATCACAACTGGAAGCTCTCTGGATAAAAATATCTGCATACCCTCTGTCATTGTATATGCTCCAGCATTTTTAAATATAAGATAATCACCTTCATACATCTCCCTAAGCAGGCCATCGTTAACCATAATATCTGATCCTGTACATAAAGATCCACATATCGTACATTTTTCTTTCCTTTCTCTTTCAGGAACCTGAATCATATACGGAATCCGCCTTCCATATAGCTGTTTATAATATGTGATCTGATGTGTCCCTCCATCTGTAATGATATAGACTCTGTCATTACATTTCCGTTCAATCACTTTTGTTATATATACGCCGCAGGATGCGGAAACATATCTTCCCAGTTCATATACAAGCTGGTATCCTGGAAACATCTCCCTCATTTCCCGTGACATTTTATGAAAATAATCTTCGGCTTTATCTGTAACAAAGTAATTTACAGGAGCACCGCATCCATAAATGATCTGGCTAATATGTACATTAGTAATCCGTTCCAGACGCCCCAGCATTTCCTGGAATTTCTTCATATGCTCTTTCACTTTGCTATATTCTGTATTTTGCGTACCAGCATAAATGTGCAGCCCGTTTATGGCAATTTCTCCGCTTCCATATTTTACGCACAATGCCTCCGCTTCTTCCATTGTCATCCCAAACTGATTTCCAATGCTCAGCCTCAATGCCACATCCGCCTCTGCTTTTCCTTTTGCATTCCATGAATCATACAATTTTTTCATCTGGCTCTCTGATTCGATAATAAAATGCTTTACACCGTACATACAAGCAGCATCCATATAATCTTTTTCTTTATTGATTCCAGCTACTGTAATCTGTTCTGCCGGAATATGTTTTTCCATACAGATCTTTAACTCACCAAGAGAACACACCTCCAGCAAATCCACACAGTCAGCCGCTATTCCAGCAAGAAATGGATTCGCCTTTATGGAAAAACAAATTTTTCCGTCTCCCGCACCCATTTCGGCATACTTCAGTTTTTGTATAAAACAGGCTTCATCAAATACATAACACGGCGTGCTGGTTTGTGAAAGCAGCTTAGTCCACATTTCATGATCCAATTCCATAAAAACACCTGCATTTATCTAATAAATCTCTGAACCTCATTTCAATCTCCATAAACTTTTCCCACCGACAGTCAGAATATCCCTCTGATGAAAACCGAAAATATTCTGCAATTTCTTCATCCAGTTTTATACTGGTCTTTACAGCGCTTAAAATCTCATAATTATAAAAAAGAAACATTCTTAATCCATAGCGGAAAGAAGCCTGATCCATAGCTCCCCTGCAGGGTTTCATCATAAAAGCTGGTCTTTCAGACCTCAGATAACGGCTGATCCCGTTTTTCATAACCTGAAAACTGTCAACCCCACTGCCCCATCCCCCCTCTGCTGTAATGCAGAAAGCATCTTCCCGGTTTAAAATATCCCAGAATTCATCAAACCTGAACATAATACAGGGTGCGCTGTCCGGATCATGTATAACGGCAAATTCATCCCGAATACCAGCACAATAAAGAAACTGCTTCCCTCCCAGAAAATACATATCCTCAACGTTCTGGTTCAGCTCTTTTTTGTCTAACGCACCCAGGACAACTCCAGATCCAGCCAGTCTGCGAAAATCATTCCTTCCCATACCGCTAACTTTTTGAATCAATAATCTGCTGCCGGTATTCAGATAAATATTCCTGATACTTTCTTCCACAGAAACTGCCGTATGAATCCATTGTTTCATTTTCTGTTCATACTGCATCTGAAAACATCTCTGTGATACAATATCTATATTACATTCCGGACATTCCTGCTGTTTCAAACAAAACAGCATGGTAATACAGTCTGAAAAAGAATCCGGATTTCTTATGCTATGTATTCTATTCATATCAATCTTCAGGCTCCAGATTAACCAGAATTTTTCTTGATTTTGTCAGTTTTGCTCCCTCAATCAGACAGCCAATGGCTTCCACAATATCTTCACTCAAGCCTGAACATTCCGCAATTTCCTGCCTGTTTTTATGCCTGCTGTACGCTTCCAACGCCAGATCGATCTTATATCCAGAAATCTGCTCTTTAATTTTTTGGGCAGTCTCCATTTCTTCTGCGCTGAACCTCCGATATCCAGGGACCTGTTTTCTGTTCAGCAGCATATAAGACAGATCATCCATATCATCTTCGTCTTCCCAAAAATCCGCTGAAGGCGGCTGGTTTAACACGCTTTCCCTTGTTCCAACCAGTTTTGCCAGCTCGTAAACCTGCGTTTTGTACAGATGGATGATTGGCCTTATATGCCCTAGCATATTCGCAAAAGGCATCGGCGTGCCCAATTCTAGTTCTGTACGGTTTGTTGTTGAGCAGAAAATGAAATCATTATCCTGGTATGTAGAATATACTGCTGTCCGTAAGGAACATTTTGCTCTGTGGTTATCCATAAAACTGTTCATATTAAAATTATCAGGATCCGCCTCATGGATCTTTTCAATCAATTCGGTATTCATCTCACTCAGATCTATCAAGCTCAGCCTGCACTTCAGTTCATCCGCAAGTTCCCGGACTGTATGAATCCTTTTCTGCGGCATACCTTCCTGTATTGCCAAAAACAAATGGATCCGTTCAGCAGATACTGCTTTTGCGCATAATCTTGCCACCACATCCGAATCAATTCCTCCAGATACACCAATTACAATTTTCTCATTGTCATGGATATATTCACGGATCATATTACAGATCCTTTCCACTTCCTTATCTGTAATTTTTTTCATAATACAGCGCTCCTCTCCTGTATATGCCCGTCTAAATCTCCTAACTCACTTTTAAGCATTTCATAACATGCATCCAACTCCGCATAATTGATACCACTGCTGTAATATTTCGTTTTATGACTGCTTTTGCATTCACAGGGATTTTCATTCATTTTTAATAAAATCTGTCTCCGTTCAGCCCCGCTTTCTTCACAATTGTATGCAAGCCATAATTTCATCATCTGTCCATAACATTTATCACAGTAAAACGGAACCGTCATATCACTTTTCTCATATCCTGGAATTTCAAGCCTTGGCTCCCCATACCATGCCACATTGATATATTCCAGCTTTTCTTCCGTCATTTCTAATAAAATGTCAAGCAAAATTCTTCCATCCGGTCTTTTATAAATGCCTTTTTCATACAAATGATGCATCAGTGTATACTTTTTTATATTAACAGGGAATAATACCATAAAATCAATTCCATAGGAAAATAATGTTCTAATCGTTTCCAGCCCGTCATAAATCTGCATATCCCTGTCCATAAAAGGAAATCCAACCATTACATTTCCTGTCACATGAAAACCGTATTTGTGTATGGTATCGATCATTCCTTTAATATCTCTCTGAAATGGGATTTTATTTAAAATAAATCTTATGACTTCATCATTTAACGATTCGATGCCCACTTCAAAATAAATATCCAGATCTCCTTTTACTCCCTGAAGCGTTTTTAAAATTTCCTCATGAATGGTCATGATATGCGTTTCCAGCACAAGCGTTTTAACCGCTGCCTTTTTAATCAGATTCACAATATGAATCAGGACATCCCATTTTAATTCCATTTCATCCAATACACTTCCGCATGTATTCAATACAATCGTATCTGTGTCATCCTGCATCTCTCCCATTGCTTTTTCAAACGCTGCAAGCTGGTTACTTCCAGTAACTCCCTCAAGATAATCACAGGAGGTACATCCTCCCTGCCTGCTGAAACGGCACGCTCCACTATGAATCCATATCTGGACTGTCTTCCCGCTCTGGCAGACTGTATATTCCAGTTCGCAGCTTATCACAGGCCTTTTACTACGAAAATAGTTATTCCACTTTGATAAGTATGCATTATTCTGGTCTTCCCAGCGGAGTCCATATTTATTCATAAAATTTTCTATGTTCATTTTTCTCCGTTCATCAATATATGCTTTCATATAACGTCTCGTATATCCTGTCTTTTTGATATCCTCCTGCTCCGACAATTGTACCTCTCCATACAATTTTTGTTGTTCGTATAATTCTGCCGGAACACCACTGAACATCAACTGTCCCCCCTCCATACCTCCCTCAGGTCCAAGATCAATGATCCAGTCAGACTGGCAGATGACATCTAAATTATGTTCCACAACAATTACAGTGTTCCCCAGATCAACAATATGGTTTAAAAGACCGATGAGTTCCGATATGTCTTTCATATGCAGCCCCTTCGTTGGCTCATCAATTAAATAAATACCTTTTTTTCCTTTTAGTCTACTGGATAATTTCAGCCTCTGCATTTCACCGCCAGACAGTGTGTTAAGTGGCTGACCTAATGTAATGTATCCCAGCCCGACGTCATAAATATCCTGCAGGATACTGACAATGTCTTTTTCTGCCTGAAACCACGCAAGTGCTTCCGTTATCGTCATATCAAGGATATCTGTAATATTTTTCCCGCGTATCGTTAATTCCAGAATATTCCGCTTGTATCTCCTGCCATTGCACTCTTCACACATTGAATGGATATCTCCCATAAAATGCATATCTGTAACAATATACCCAAGCCCGCTGCAATTCGGGCATGCCCCCTCGCTATTAAACGAAAACAAAGAAGCATTCGCGCCTGTATGGGTGGAAAAATACTTGCGGATCTTATCAAACACTTTTGTATATGTACCAATATTTCCCCTAACATTCCGGCCTATATTTTCCTGTCCGATTAGAACAGCTTCCGGCAGGTGTTCAATCAGTTCATTTAATAACGTGCTTTTGCCAGCCCCGGAAACACCAGTAATAGAAGTAAAAACCCCTAACGGTACTTTTACCGAAAAATTCCGTAAATTATGACGTGTCACCGGTCCTATTTCAAGATAACCCTTCGGAGTCCGTAAACTGCTACTTTTCATAACCTGCCTGAATTCCCGTACTGCTGCCGCCGTAACAGACTCCTCCTTCTCTAAGACATCTTTCGAAATACCCTGCGCAATGATCTTTCCCCCATTCTTTCCAGAACCGCGACCTACTTCAATCATATAATCCGCTTCTTTCAGCATCTGGAGACTGTGGTCGATCACAATCAGTGTATTATGTTTATTAACAATTTCGTGACAGATTCTAATAATGCGGTCTATATCACGTGCATGCAAACCAGCCGTAGGCTCATCCAAAACATATATAAGATCAGAAAGCGTATTTCCAAGCTGCCTTGCCAGCTTGACTTTATGCGCCTCTCCTCCTGACAGTGTGGAAACTGAACGGTTTAACGTCAAGTATCCTACCCCGACATCCATTAAATTCTGAAGTTCCTTTAGAATATATGGAACAATCTGGCCCTCAACAGAGCCTTCAAGTGTCTGCAGGGTTTTATGCAATTGATAGATTTCCATATTAACCAGATCGCCTATTCTGCATCCGTTCCTGAGTTCCACACTGGCTGCCTTTTGGCTGATCCTGATTCCATTGCATACTGGACAGCAGTCGCTTTTAAAAAACTGGCGGTCATAAGTCGCAGAAGAAAGCCCCCTCTCATCATTCATGCGCTTCTTCATTCTGCCGACAATTCCCTCATAAGAAAAAGACTCTACACGCTTTCCAAATTTATCTTCATAATGAAACGGCGGAGAATATAATAAAAGATGCATTTCACTGTCTGTAAACGCTTCCACCGGCTTGTCCATGTCAAATCTTTCTATTTCTTTTATGATATTCCAGTATCTTCCTCCAACCTTCCATGTCTTATGTTTAATCGCCCCCTCATTTAGGCTTTTCTTTAAATCAAGCAGCGCGCTGATATCCGGTTCCATGGACGTTCCCAGCCCATTGCAGTTTTCACATACTCCATCTGGGTGATTAAAAGAAAACGCTGACGCATTATACTGCGGATTCCCTGCTCTTGAAAAAAGGAGACGGAGATGTGAATAAATATCTGTATAAGTGCCAACCGTAGACCTTGGCGTATTCGGAAATGTATTCTGGTCGATCACCACGCACGGAGATAATCCTGAAATAAAATCACAGTCTACATTCGGTGTTTTTGGAAAACTTCTTCTTGCATAAGAAGTCAGTGTTTCCAGAAAATCATGCTGAGCCTGCTCATAAATCACGTCATGCACTAATGATGACTTTCCAGAACCAGACACCCCGCAGACAGTTACCCACTTATATTTAGGAATTTCCAGGGAAATATTATCCAAATTATTCTGCCGGGCTCCCTGAATCTTTATCTTGTCATAGTCTTTCAAATTTCTGTCTTCCTCCCCTCAGCATAACCGCCATTGTACATTACCGTTTCACTGCGCGGCCTTACACAGACATTCCCTTTTTCATGCGAATGCATAATCACAGGCGGAATATCCTTAGTTAAAAACAAAACCATTCCTTCTGTAACCGAATAGGCTCCAGCATAGCCAAAACACAATATATCCCCCAGCCTGAGACTTCCTAGAAGGACTTTTCTGGTTATCAGGTCATTATGTGTACATAAACTGCCACAAAGTGTCCATTCTTCATTTCTAGTTTCTGTCTTTTTTTCTAAAATATGTACTGGAGGTATCTTCATGCCTAACATCTGCCCATCATAATGCATCTGATGGCTCCCTCCGTCTGCAATCGCATAACGGATACCGCCATTTATTTTCATGTCAATAACTTTTGTAAGATAATATCCGCAGCATGCTGCGAAAAAACGTCCCATTTCAATGGTAACACAATATTTTTTCGAAAACTCCCTTAAAATAACTGCAGATTCTTTCAAAAGCTGCATTTCAGAATGAAATGGATCTTTCTGAAAATAATCCGAATCAAGCCCCAGCCCATATTCTATTTCCTCCACCAGAAAACCATATTTCTGCCGCACTTCATCACAAAGCTGCCCAATGATATCTAGCTCGACTTTTACTTTTACAGTGTCGCGTTTCTGGGAAACACCATAATAATGTATGCCCGCAAAATGGAGCGCATATTCTTTTTGTCTGGCAATGATATCAAAAATATCCGCTCTGTCCATTCCAAACTGATTATTGCTGCTAAGCCTGAGAAATACATGCAGCTGCACATTCATAGCTTCCGCTGCTTCATCCAGTATCTTCAGCTGATTCCTGCTCTCACAAGAAAAATTCCTGACTCCGTACTGTACAGCTTCTTTTATCTGTCTTTCTTCTTTATAAACACCTGTATAAAAAATCCGTTCTGGCGCAATTTTATACTGCCTGCACAAAAGAAATTCCCCATAACTGCACACTTCAAAACGTGATACGAATTCTGGAACTTCTGATGCCAGAAATGGATTTGCCTTCATGCAGTAACATATCTTTACAAAATCCAAAACTTCTGCCACTGTCTGTATGCGCTTTTGAAAAACATCCATATCAAAGACATATAACGGCGTTCCATATTCTTTTACTAATTCCATAAATACCTGATCCATAATTGTTTTTATCCTTCTGCATATTTTTGAACCAGTTTCCATATGGCATCCAGACTATTAAAATTCTCAGGTAGCATATCTTGCGGTTCAATTTCTATTTCAAATTCTGAACTGATTTCTTCTATTAAATATACGATCTGAATAGAATCATACAAGCGGTTATCGATCAGATGTTTTTCCTGCCAGTAATCAATTTCCGGATTTATTTGACATAAAATTGCTAACAGCTTCTCCATATTATTTGATTCCTTTCCAATTTTCCAGCAAGTATTTTCTGTTAACCTTCCGATTTCCGTTCAGCGGCATTTCATTTACGTAACAGTATCTTGCTGGCCGCATATATTTCTGCAGATTTAACTGGCAGTATAATTCAAAATCTTTTCTGCAGGAACAGGTATCTTTATCTAACTGTATAATAGCAATAATCATACTGTCATCATAAATACAGACAGCACTGCAGATGCCCGAAAAATTCATCATCACAGCTTCAATCCCCTGAAGTTCGATTCTGTATCCCATATGCTTGATCCGACTATCTCTCCTGCCTGTCACTACAAAGTTGCCCTGCTCATCTAAATACCCATAATCTCCCGATATATAATATCTTCTTATGCTCCCGTCTTCATCCCTGATTTCTGCCTCTTCCAGACTTTCTACTCCCTTATCTGTCAGATATCCCACTGCCAGAGCCTCCGAACAGACCAGTAAATTTCCCTCATCTGACGGTCTCAGCGATTCGTCTGCAAACATCAGAGAACAATGCCTGAAGGGTCTGCCTATAGGAATCCTTTCCCTAGGGTCAGCCGAGATTTTATACCATGTACAGACACCTGCCAGCTCTGACATTCCGTAAGTGTTATAAAATACCATTTCCGATAGATATTTCTTCCAGTACTGGATTACCTTAACCGAAATCTGTTCCCCGACCACAACTGCCGTCTTCAGCCATTTCGGAACAATTGCTTTCAAAATATCAAAACGCATCACCAGCAAATAAGCAGAAGGAACCCAGGATATCATTGTAACCCTTTTTTCATTCATAGATTTAACTAGGGCATACGGCATTGCAAAATACTGGCACGGCATAATAAAAAGCTCTGCTCCCAGATACACCATACAGAAAATATCTTTTGCTGATGCATCTGAATAAAAAGGAATCAGCCCGCCAATGATTTCGTTTGCGGTCAGGGCAAATTCCCTGATATAATTTCTGATAAAAATATCCATAGATCCGTATTTTTTCAACACTACTTTTGGCGTCCCTGTTGTTCCCGATGTTAACACCGCATACATAAAGTCATCTGCCACAGCTCCGTAGTAATATGTTTCTAATCCGAGAGTTGAATCCAATGCAAAAAGGCATGGAATCCCGCACTTCCATTCCATATCATTGTTATGATAAATGAGCAACTTGATATCTGCTATCCTGCATACCGTTTTAAATGTCTGCTCTGGCAGTTCCTTGTCAAGAACGATATAATAACTGCCGCTATATAAAACAGACAGAATATCTATAACTGTATCAATTGTATTCGAAGCAATAATTCCAATGCACTTTCCGGTTTCTGGCACCATCTGGCGAATCTGGAAAGCCATTCTGCCTGCTGTTTTATGCAGTTCAGAAAATGACATGGCTCTCTGCTCATCACTAACTGCTAATTTATCCCCATATAATCTAACATTCCGTTCCATGCAGTCTAAAACAGACTCGAATGAACATCCGCTCCTTTTGCTGTCCCATTCATCTATTATTTTAATTTTTTCATAATAATATCCCAACTCATGTCCTTTTTTTATATTATTCATAAAAAATTTATTCTTACAACTGCATTTCATGTCCGATAATCTGTCAATGATATCCCGGCGTCTAATTCCATTCGTCTCTGCATAATAATCTGTTAACAGATGATACACTGTCTGCCTGCAGTTTTCACACAACACAGGTGCAATAATAGAACCCGAATAAGACAGATTATCCTGTTTCTTCTCCTTATACCATGCAACATTTATCTTTGATAAATCCTCAGATGAAAATTTATCCAGTACTTCTATCAGTTCCCATTCATTAACCCGTTCGTATAACCCTGCCCTGTATAGCCTATCAGTTAAAGTAAACTCCTTAATATGAACGGGAAATACAGCACAAGTGTCCGTTCCTGCATGCAAAGCCGTCCGAACAGTATGGATACAGTCATCCATTCTATCCTGTACGCTTAAAAAAGGTATTCCCAGCAGAACATTGGTACAGCATCCCATTCCATACTTATGTATAAGTTCAATCTTTTCTTTCAATTTCTCTATGCTCACCTTTTTATTCAAGGCATATTTTAAAACCTGTGCATTACTGCTCTCCAGTCCCATTTCAATAACAAGATATGCATTTATACATTCTTTCAGAAGTTTTAACCTTTCCGTATCAACCGTATCCATATGAGTTTCAATGATAACAACCTCAAAACCCATGGAATCAATCACTTTCCAGATACTGCGCTGTTCCTTATAAGTTAGTTCATGATAATCAAACGGACTGCCACTTGTATTAACAATTAAAGTTTCATACTTTCCCTTATAAGGCAGTAATGTTTTTTCAACAACTGCCTCCGAGTTTTCAAGATGTTCCCCAATCCAGTAATCACATACTGTACAGCTTCCCCTTTTACAAAATGTACAGCCTGCCGTCCTGATCCACATCTGTACCGTTGAGCTTCCCTCATAAAATGTCAGCAGAGATTTCTGACAGTCTTTCACAAAAGGACGTTTTTCTCTCAACTTTACCATAATTCCATCCAGAAAATAATTACTGCTACTGATTCCATATTTTTTATCAAATGATTCCGAAACATTAAAATACTCTGGCATGATTCTCCTTTATGCATATTTGCATTTATACCCGGCACCTCAAAGATTTACCATATAAAACACAGTGGCACTAGGACGTGTTGAATATCTGTGGAAACGCCGCTTGTACCTCTCTCGTATTATAAAGTAGTAGTGTTTACAGACCCTCTCCAAGGTCTTAATGCTATTTTTTCATAACCACTCTTTACCTTTTCTACAAGTATGGTTATGATATATAAGATACTGTGGACTGGTGTTACCTCTCTACCACTTTGATGGTTTAAGAAAGTGTCCAGACACAGTCTCTTTGTTTGATTGTTAATCAGTTAGATACCGCATGACGGTTTATTTAGAACGAGTTCACAACTGCAGGGAGCATCTGTGGTTCTAAAACAGTATCAAATACTTTTAAAGGAGATTATTATGATTTACGTAGGAATTGATGTTGCCAAAGATAAGCATGACTGTTTTATCACTAATTCAGATAGTGAAATATTATTTAATGTATTTACCATCCCTAATAGCCATGAAGGTTTTGACACCTTATTTCAAAGAATCGAATCTGTATCAGATGATTTTACAAATGTAAAAGTAGGACTGGAAGCCACTGGACACTACAGTTACAATCTTCTGGGATTTCTTCTTGATAAAGGTCTGACCACCTTCGTTATTAACCCGCTACATACTAATCTTTACAGAAAAAGTCTAAGCCTTAGAAAGACGAAAACGAATAAAGTTGATGCCCATATAATTGCTTCTATGTTGATGTCTGATGTGAACTTAAAGTCCTACTCAGATACATCATACCACAACGAAGAATTAAAGTCACTTACCCGTTACCGCTTTGATAAAGTCCAGGAACGTTCCAAACTTAAAACCTCTGTTTCCAGGCTTGTGTGTATTTTGTTTCCAGAACTCGAAAAACTTGTTCCGTCACTTCATATGGTATCCATATATGCTTTGCTCTCTGAATTTCCAAGTGCATCTGCTGTTGCATCAGCACATCTTACCAGACTGACAAACCTGCTCTCTGATGCTTCTAAAGGCAGATACGGGAAAGACACTGCTGTTATGTTTCGTGACGCTGCAAGAAGTTCTATTGGTTCTCATATGCCAGCTAAATCTTTGGAACTGAAACATACCATCAAACTTATCCGTGAGCTGGATGCAGAGATTAAAGAAATCGAAAATGAAATCAAAGCCATTATGGATGAAATCAATTCCCCAATCCTTACCATTCCTGGTATCAGTTACCGTATGGGTGCAATGATTATTGCTGAGATTGGTGATTTTAGCCGTTTTGACTCTCCTGACAAGATACTTGCTTATGCAGGATTATCTCCATCCACGTATCAATCAGGTCAGCTTGATGGCTGTTATTCCCACATGGAAAAACGTGGTTCCCGTTATCTGCGCTATGCATTATTCAATGCCACAAAATTTGTCTGTAACTGGGATAAAACTTTTGGTACTTACCTTGCTAAAAAACGGGCAGAAGGCAAGCATTATAATGTTGCTATTTCACATGCTGCGAAAAAACTTGTGCGTGTTATTTACCAACTTGAAAAATCCAAACAGGCATATATAAAACAATCTTGACTTTTTTGTAAATAATTTCCTTTTTTTTGAGTGCCGATAACGACACTCTGTTTGTCATGCAGTTTTCAAGGTTCTAAGAATTACTTCTTAACTCTTTTGTACCTAAAATGTTTTTTAGTAATCTATTAAAAAATTTTCATTTTAGGTCTTGACTTTTAATAGTTAGACTTTTATCGTCAGGCTGCGTTGAATTTCTTTGAAATACGTACAATATTCCTGTAGAAATTCACCTTGCCTGACAACAAAATTCAGGCACATTCAGCATTTCCACAGATATTCAACACGCCCTAGTATATCAGATATTATAGTAAACGACAATTCTTTTTGGACTTGAAAAGTTT